>NZ_WIVR01000072.1:0-23903 GCF_009600525.1 Pseudomonas sp. FSL R10-1350 | reverse complement strand
CTCGAGGCCGTTGGCCCGGCCGGCGGTCAGGTCCAGTTCGTTGGCGGCAGTCAGCTCCTCGCGGGCAGCGTCCAGTGCGGACGCAGCGCCTTGCAAGGCACGGTTTTTCTGCGCAGTGCTGGCCCTGCCGATCACTCGGGAGGCTTCGCGGGCAGCGCGACCCAGGCGGGTCATGTAGTCAAGAACGGACTCAGTCATGGTCTCAATGGTCTTGGCAGAGGGGAAAGCGGCCGATTATAGCGGTCCCGCCGTCTCACGCACAGCGGTGACAGGCGGATGGTCGAAATGGACGGCAAATAGTCTCTGTTCAGCCCCGATTAAGCACGAGTTGCTATGATCTGTAACTTTTCTGCCATCTTATGACCCCGCTGACGATGCCAACGATGCTCCCTGACGCCTTTTTCGACCGCGACGCCCAGCTTGTCGCGCGCGAACTGCTGGGCAAAGTCATCCGCCATCGGGTCAACGACCTGTGGCTGAGCGCCCGGATTATCGAAACCGAAGCGTATTACTGCGCCGAAAAAGGCAGCCATGCCTCACTCGGCTACACAGAAAAACGTAAGGCTTTGTTTCTGGATGGCGGGCACATCTACATGTATTACGCCCGCGGCGGCGACTCGCTGAACTTCAGCGCCCAGGGCCGCGGCAACGCCGTGCTGATCAAATCGGCCTACCCGTGGGTCGACGCGCTGTCTGGCCCGGACAGCCTGGCGCAGATGCAACTCAATAATCCTGACGCACAGGGCCAGCCGCGCCCGGCGCAAAAGCTGTGCGCCGGGCAAACCCTGCTGTGCAAAGCATTGGGCCTGAAAGTGCGCGAATGGGATGCCAAACGTTTCGACCGCGAACGATTGTGGGTTGATGACGTCATAGAGCGACCGTCACGCATCCTGCAGACCACCCGCCTGGGCATCCCGCACGGTCGTGACGAACATTTGCTGTACCGATTTGTCGACGCCGACTACGCGGCGTACTGCACCCGCAACCCGCTGCGCCGTGGCCAGGTTGAGGGACAGGACTACCTCGTTTTAGAAAACACCACCCTCTTGTAGGAGCGAGCTTGCCTCGCGATCTTTTTTTAAAGATCAAAAGATCGCGAGGCAAGCTCGCTCCTACAGATAACAAAATCTCTACATGCACGGAATAAGGAAGTTTGAACATGGGCCCATGGCTCGATAGCGTTACCAGTTGGCTCACCACCAACCCGCAATGGCTGGGCCTGGCCGTTTTTATCGTGGCGTGCGTGGAATGCCTGGCCATTGCCGGGATCATCGTGCCCGGCACGGTGCTGTTGTTTGCAATCGCAGTGCTGGCCGGTAGCGGTGCCCTGTCGCTGGGCCAGACTCTGCTGCTGGGCTTCCTCGGCGGTTTGCTGGGTGACATGTTGTCTTACGCGCTGGGCAGACGTTTCCATCAAAATATCCGGCGCTTGCCTTTGCTGCGCACCCACCCGGAATGGATGACCGGCGCCGAAAACTACTTTCAGCGCTACGGCATCGTCAGCCTGATCGTTGGCCGCTTCATCGGCCCGCTGCGGCCCATGCTGCCGATGGTGGCCGGGATGTGCGACATGCCGTTGCCGCGCTTCATTCTGGTCAGTTTGCTGGCCGGCGCTGGCTGGTCGGTCGCTTACCTGCTGCCGGGCTGGGCGACCGGGGCGGCAATCCGCTTGCCGCTGCCTGAAAACTTCTGGCCACAAGCTGCCATCGTCGCAGTCAGCATCGCCGCCCTGCTGGGCCTGAGCATCCACGCCAACGTCCGCCGCCAACCCAAAGCTACGCTACTGATCGGCACCCTGAGCCTGGCGCTGCTGGTGGCGGTGTTCTTTGGCTACACGCACATGGCCGCGTTCGATCAGGGCATCAGCGCCCTGGTGCAAGAACATCGCAGCAGCACCATGGACATGCTGGCCGTGCTGGTGACGCAGATCGGTAACTTCCGCACGCAACTGCTGGCCGCCGCTCTGGTGTGTGCGCTGCTGTTCTTCAACAAACAATGGCGCGCCTTGATCTTCTTTGGCGGGGTTACGCTGTTTACTGCCATTGCCAACACCGCCACCAAGCACTTCTTCGCGCGCATGCGCCCTGACGTGCTTCTTGACCCGCTGACCAGCTACAGCATGCCCAGCGGCCACAGCTCTGGCTCGTTTGCGTTCTTTTTGGCATTGGCGATTCTGGCGGGCCGTGAAAAACCGCAACGCATGCGCATTACTTGCGTGCTGATCGGCTGTTTGCTGGCCATGACCGTGGCCATGTCACGGATTTACCTGGGCGCTCATTGGCCCACTGACATCATGGCGGGCGCGTTCCTGGCCATCACCGTCAACGCCTTCGCCCTGGCTTTGACCCAGCGCTACATGGTGCTTACGCCGGTGCCGGTGAAAGTCTGGTGGATGATCTTGCCGTCGTGCGCAGCGCTGTATGGCTTTTTCATGCTCAGCCATTTGTCCAAGGAACTGCTGCGCTACGCCTATTAAGTTAAGGGGCCTGTAGGAGCGAGCTTGCCTCGCGATCTTTTGATCCGGAAAGGACACCGCTCAGTTAAGCATCTCGCCCTGCATCTCTTCGAGCAGGGCCTGGATCCCGTCGAGGCGCTGCTGCGGGTCGTCCACTTGCAGCAGGTCGACCTTGTCTTCTTCGGCAAAGGGCAGCAGGTAGGCCAACTGATTGGCCAATGATTGTTGCCCGGTGACTTCGGTGTTCATGTTCAACGCGGCGACCATCGGGTGTTCAGCCAGGGCTTTGAGCAAGGCCAGCAGGTCCTGGTCCTCTTCCTGCAACGGTTGTTCCGGGATCTCGTCCAGCCAGTGCACGTCGGCCACCAGCAGGTTGTCACGCTGCAGCTCGGTGTTCAGCACCTCAAAACGCCGGCCACCCTCGACACGGATCCCCAGCAGGCCGTTATCCTGCTTCTGGAAATCACTCACCCGCGCTTCACAACCAATCCCGGCGATATCGGGCTCGATGTCGCCGGTTTCGCTGCCCTCCAGAATGCACACCACGCCAAAACCGCTGCCTTGCTTCATGCAGCGGGCAATCATGTCCAGGTAACGGGCTTCAAACACCTGTAGATCCAGCACGCAGCCCGGGAAAAGGACGGTGTTCAAGGGGAACAATGGCAGCTTCATACAACCCTCCTTACACCACGAGGGTCACGGCCAGCGGCAGAAAGACCGCCGTGCCTACGCCCATTAGACTCATTGCCAACGCCGCAAAAGCACCCGCCTCTTCGCCTTCGTGCAACGCCACTGAAGTGCCCACCGCATGGGCCGTCATGCCCAGCGCCATGCCACGGGCTTCAGGGCTGTGCACCTTGAGCAGGTTCAACAGGGGCGGGCCGAAAATAGCCCCGATCACCCCGGTAATCAACACAAACACCGCCGCCAGCGCCGCCACACCGCCAATCTGTTCGGCTACCAGCATGGCAATCGGCGAGGTCACGGATTTAGGCGCCAGGGTCATCAGCACCATGTGCTCGGCGCCAAACCACCACGCCAACAGCACCACCAACCCGGTTGCAAACACACCGCCTATGACCAGCGTAGTAAAAATAGGCCAGAACAGCTCGCGGATTCGCCGCAGGTTCAGGAACAGCGGCACCGCCAGCGCGACCGTGGCCGGGCCCAGCAAGATGGTGAGGATGTCGGTGCTTTTACGGTATTCGTCATAAGTCAGCCCGCAACTGACCAGCACCCCGATCACCAGCAGCATGCTGGCCAGCACCGGTTGCAGAAAGATCCAGCGGGTTTTCTCGTAGCCGGCGAGGACCAGTTGATAAGCCCCCAGGGTGATGCCGATGCCAAACAACGGGTGATGGATCACCGACTGCCAGGCACTTTGCCATTCAACACTCATGGTCGCTCCTCACGGCTGGCGTGAGGTTTGAGCAAGCGCTGCATCAGCACGCCGACGAACGCCATGGAGATCAACAGCGACAGCACCAGCGCCCCGGCGATGGCCCAAAAATCAGCAGCAATATCGGCGGCATAAACCATCACGCCCACCGCAGGCGGCACCAGCAGCAAGGGCAAGTAACGCAAAAGACCTTTGGCCGCTTCGTTCAGAGGCTCGCTGACCTGGCCACACACCAGCAAATACACCAGTAACAGCAACAGGCCGATAATCGGGCCGGGCAGTACCGGAATGAACAAGTGGTTGAGGGCGGTGCCCAGCAATTGAAACAGCACCAGCCACGTCAGGCCGCGTAACAACATGTCATCTCTCCAGCGATCTTTTTCGCGCAGCATTATAAGCACGTCCCGACACCGCTCACCGAAGCGGATCACTTTCTGCTACCAGCTGTACTGAAAAACACAATATCTGCGCATGTTTCATCTGCCCCTATAGACAGCTTTTTTTGCTTCGGCATACTCGGCAGCCTAACTATCCGGATCCCGCTATGCGCCCACTTGCCCCCCTTGCTTTGACCCTGCTACTGACGGCCTGCGGCGATGGCGAATCGCTATTGCCGCCTGACGCACGCCTGCCCGATGGCGGCCGTTACCGGGGCGAAGTGGTCAATGGGTTGCTGCAAGGCCAGGGCCGTATCGACTATCCAAACGGCAGTTGGTACGCAGGCCAGTTCAAAAATGGCCAATGGCACGGCCAGGGCGAGTGGCACGGCAGCAACGGCGAGGTCTATATCGGCCATTTCGAGCAGGGCCTGTTCAATGGCCAAGGCAGCCTGACCACCCACAACAGCAGTTATGTGGGGGGCTTCAAGAACGGCCGTCGCGAAGGCGAAGGCACGCTCAAAGAAGGCAGCATGAGCTATCGCGGCGAGTTCCATGATGACGAGTTTTCCGGGCTCGGCCATCTGGAACTGGACGACGGCAGCCAATACGAGGGGCAATTTGCCAACGGCAAGCCCAACGGCGAAGGCAAGCGCAGCGACTCAACCGGCAATGAATTCAGCGGGCACTTCGTCAACGGTCAGCTCGAAGGCAACGGTACGTTCAACAGCGCTGACGGCGACCAGTACGCCGGCGGGTTCAAAAATAACCAGTTAAACGGCAAAGGCCGCTATGAAAACGCCGACGGCGACGTCTGGATCGGTGACTTCAAAGACGGCGCGCTGACCGGCAAAGGCGAACTGATCGGCGTCGATGGCAGCCACTATCGCGGCCAGTTCAGCGAGTGGCGCTTCAATGGCCCCGGCCATTTGAGCATGACCGATGGCAGCACCTACATCGGCGACTTTGCCGCCGACACCTATCAGGGCAACGGCACGCTGACCGCCAGTGACGGCACGGTCGAAAGCGGTTTCTGGATCAATGGCCAGCGGGTTCGCGATGCCCAGGGCGGCCTGCTGCCAGATACCCTGGAACTGGGCCTGCTCAACCAGGGCCAATTGCTGAACCAGGCACTGCAAGCGGTCCCGGCCTCAACACCGGCCATTGAGCTGTACAGCCTGGTGGTCGCGGGCGACGGCAAACAAAGCGTTTTCATGCGCGAAGCCGACTACGTGACGGACATGCTCGCCAGCCGTTTCGGCAGCCGCGGCCACATCACCCTGGTCAACCATCGTGACCATCTGATGGACCGCCCCATGGCCACCCGTGAAAACCTGCACCGCGCGGCCAAAACCCTGGCCGAGCGCACCGGGCCGGAAGATCTGGTGTTTATCTACCTGACCAGCCACGGCACCCAGGACCATGAACTGGTATTCGATCAGCCGCGTCTGGAGCTGGCAGACCTGCCCGCCGATGAACTCGCCGCAGCGCTGGAGCCGTTGAAAAACCGCGACAAGGTCATTGTGATTTCATCGTGCTATTCGGGGGGCTTTATCCCCGCGCTTAAAGATGAAAGAACCCTGATCATGACCGCCTCGCGCACCGACCGCGTGTCATTTGGCTGCTCCGAAGAAGCCGACTTCACTTACTTCGGCAACGCTTTGTTTGCCCAGGCGCTGAACCAGACCGATGACCTGCAAAAAGCCTTCAAACTGGCTAAAGAGGCCATTGCTGAACGTGAGCAAACTGACGGCTACGAGGCGTCCGAGCCGCAAATGTGGGCGCCAAAAGGCGTGCTGAATCACTGGCAACGCCTGCGCCAGCAACAAGCCAAACGCGCTTTGCAATAAATCAGTTGAACAGCAAGCCCTCAAAGAAGGACTAAGCTGAATGTATCAAGGGAGAACTCGCATGTACTTGACGCCTCAGCACATTCTGCTCGCAGGAGCCACCGGCCTGACCGGCGAGCTTCTGCTCGACCGCCTGCTCAACGAACCTACCATCAAGCGCGTACTGGCCCCCTCGCGCAAACCATTGGCGGCTCACCCGCATCTGGAAAACCCCGTGGGTGACCCGGCCGTATTCTTGCCGCAACTGAGCGGCCCGGTAGAGGTGGCCTTCTGCTGCCTGGGCACCACCATCAAACAGGCTGGCTCAGAAGAAGCATTCCGCGCCGTGGATCACGACATGGTCGTGGCCTTTGCCAAACGCGCCCTGGAAATGGGGGCAAAACACCTGATCGTCATCAGCGCGATCGGTGCCGATCCAAAATCCTCAGTTTTCTACAACCGGGTCAAAGGTGAGATGGAGCAATCGTTGCGCGCTCAAAATTGGCCGCAATTGACCATCGCCCGCCCGTCATTACTGATTGGCGAGCGCCAGGAAGAACGCCCCGTAGAAAAAGTTGCCGGCACGCTGTCCAAGCTGATTCCGGGCAAGTACCACGGCATCGAAGCCTGTGAACTGGCTCGAGCGTTATGGCGACTGGCGCTGGAAGAGCAAAAAGGTGTGCGGGTGGTTGAATCGGATGAGTTGCGCAAGCTGGGTAAATAACCGCTGTGCGCATCACCATGAGGTTGGCATAGCGGATTTGCCAGCCTCATACCTGTTTCTATCGTGTTCAACTAACCTTGCGTCGACCTTTTTCAATATTGGTCTCAATGCAGTTTCTAACCAAACGGCTATTATCAAACCAGTCAACATTAATAATATTGCTTTTCATCTGATAGGGACTGCTGGCTGCATACCAACTGTCAAGTTCCCCCGCTAAATTGGTAGGCCCTATAACACTGTATCCAGTCGCCGACATGGACCATAAACCATGAGAAGGCGGTGATTCCATCACCCGATCAATAAAGCGACCGAGATCATCAGCAGACACCAGATTTTGACCTATCCATTGATGCCCTATTTTTGGCCATGCCCAGTCCTTGGCATTGAACTCTGAAGTGGCTGCAATAATAATTTTTCGCCCTGGGTAACTTTTCGACAGTTGAGCCAGTGTCAAATTCAACGCCGAGTAGGGTAATAACTTGTCCTTGAAGCGATTTTGAATATAAGCCGCTAACTCTTCATAGGGCACAGGTACCGAATGAGCCGGACTGATCTCATGGAAGTCGACAATAATGAATTCTTCAGGGTTGCGCTCAAGAAACGCCTCAATGGCCATCAAGGTTTCATGCAAATGACGCCCGGAGTTAATATCATGCCTATGCGCATACTTTTCTCCATGCCATCCCAATGTCCCCGCATAGTAGGCCAAGCGAATATCCAGCACACGAATGCCATTATCCATCTGATAACGAAACGAATCGTACTGACACGTTCGCCACATATCGGAAATACGCGCTTTTCTATCCATTCCGCTATTGTGCGCCCCCGGAAAACTCAACTCTTTCAAGGTCAAATTTTTAATAGACTCAAAACTATCCGCCATCCAACTGCTTAACTTTATATCGCCCAATGCAACTGTCACATTCATATCCTTATCAGTAAGTGCTCCTCATCCTGAGAAACAGCAAAAGTACCGACGCACTGACTGTGTACCGGCTTGCCAATTAAACGTTAGCCCATGATAAAAAAAAGACCCGCTATATATATTAAAAAATATATCGGTTATAGCCGCGCAAAAAACAATATATTAAAGCCCGCCCGTTGCACTCACCCCAACGCCTAAAACGGTCAGCACCGACAACGGTAGCAACACTGTGTCCAGCACAGCACTAGCCGGCAAATCCAGCCCCGGATAGCGCGGTGCTTGTGCGCCAAAGCGATCCTGCGCACAGCACCCGCCTTGCAGTGCATACCAGTCCAGCCGCGTACCGGAATAGACAATCGGCGCCCCCGGCTTGGCAGCGTCCAGCGTACGAACGCTGGCGCAGCCGCCGATCTGGATCAGCACCCATAGGGCCAGCAGAGCCTTAGTCATTACTGCCCAGATGATGCTCGCCCCAACGCGGGAGCATGTCTTGCGGAATATTAAGCAGATTCAGAATGCGCGCGACCATGAAGTCCACCAGGTCATCAATGGTCTGCGGCTGGTGATAGAAGCCTGGGGATGCGGGCAAAATCACGGCCCCCATGTTCGACAGCTTGAGCATGTTTTCCAGGTGGATACTGGAATACGGCGCCTCACGCGGCACCAGAATCAATTGGCGACGCTCTTTAAGTGTCACGTCCGCAGCCCGCTCAATCAGGTTGTTGCAAGCGCCTGTGGCAATCGCTGACAACGTGCCCGTCGAACACGGCACCACCACCATGGCCGCCGGTGCTCCAGACCCGGACGCCACTGGCGACATCCAGTCTTCCTTGCCGTAAACGCGAATCTGCCCTGCGGCAGCGCCCGTGTATTCGGTCAGAAAGGTCTGCATGGCTTGTGGCTTGGGTGGCAAGTTAACGTCCGTTTCAGTCGCCATCACCAATTGCGCGGCCTTGGAGATCAAAAAATGCACCTCGCGATCTTCGCGCACCAGGCAGTCGAGCAGCCGCAACGCGTAGGGCATGCCCGACGCGCCGGTCACGGCCAGGGTAATGCGTTCCGGGCCGCTCATTGCAGCGCTTCCGCCAGCTTGCCATGCAGGCCGCCGAAGCCGCCGTTGCTCATGATCACCACGTGGGTGCCCGGCTTGGCCTGGGCTTTCACATCGGCAATGATCGCTTCCAGCGAATCACACACCCGCGTCGGCACCGAGCTTGAAGCCACGGTTGCGGCCAGGTCCCAACCGAGGTTAGGCGGCGCGTACCAGACCACGTGATCGGCCTGGGTCACGCTGCCGGGCAAGCCGTCACGGTGGGCACCGAGCTTCATGGAGTTGGAGCGCGGCTCAATCACGGCGATCAACGGCGCATCGCCGATGCGTTTACGCAGGCCGTCCAGCGTGGTGGCAATCGCCGTCGGGTGGTGCGCAAAGTCGTCATAAATAGTGATGCCCTGCACCTCAGCGACTTTTTCCATACGGCGCTTCACGCTTTTAAAGGCGCTCAAACCGTCGATCGCCAAACTCGGTACCACGCCCACATGGCGCGCGGCGGCCAGGGTTGCCAGGGCGTTGGCGACGTTGTGCTGGCCGGTCATGTCCCATTCAACGATGCCTTGGGCAACGCCTTCAAACAGCACCTCAAAGCGCGAGCCGTCTTCGCTCAGCAATTTGGCTTGCCATTGACCGCCTTCGCCGGTGGTTTGCACCGGCGTCCAGCAGCCCATCTCGATCACTCGCTGCAAGGCAGGCTCGGTGGTCGGATGAATCACCAGGCCTTCACCGGGGATGGTGCGCACCAAGTGGTGGAATTGACGCTCAATCGCTGGCAAGTCCGGGAAGATGTCAGCGTGATCGAACTCAAGGTTATTGAGGATCGCGGTGCGCGGGCGGTAGTGAACAAATTTTGAGCGCTTGTCGAAGAATGCGCTGTCGTATTCATCGGCCTCCACCACGAAAAACGGCGTATCGCCCAGACGGGCCGACACGGCAAAGTTCTGCGGCACCCCGCCGATCAAGAAGCCCGGCGCCATGCCCGCGTGCTCAAGCACCCAGGCCAGCATGCTGCTGGTGGTGGTTTTGCCGTGCGTACCGGCAACGGCCAGTACCCAGCGCCCTTGCAGCACGTGATCGGCCAGCCATTGTGGGCCAGACACATACGGCAGGCCTTTATTGAGTACGTACTCAACCGCCGGGTTGCCCCGTGACAGCGCGTTGCCGATAACCACCAGATCCGGCGCCGGATCGAGCTGTTGCGGGTCGTAGCCTTGAGTCAATTCAATGCCTTGAGCTTGCAGCTGGGTGCTCATCGGCGGATAGACGTTAGCGTCGGAACCGGTAACGTGATGGCCCAGTTCTTTGGCTAATACCGCCAGCGAACCCATGAAAGTGCCGCAAATACCAAGAATATGAATGTGCATAGTCGACCTCGTAAATCATCGGCGAAGGGTAGCGTAGGGGGCTGTTTTTCGCACCTGATGATTCTCGTTGAGGGCTAAACACGACGCGCAACCTTGTAGCCGCTGTCGAGGCACGAAGGCTGCGATGGGTTGCACAGCAGCCCCAAACGGCGGTCCTGCGGCCCGCATCGCAGCCTCGTGCCTCGACAGCGACTACAGGTTTCTCTCTATCCCATGCCGGCGCAGCTTTCTATAGAGCGTATTGCGGCTGACACCCAACTGCGCGGCGGTTTGGGTCATGTGCCAGCGCTGTTGTTCCAGCGCGGCCAGTAAGGCGAGTTTTTCGGCGTCTTCCAGCGGGTTGTCAGAGCAAGGTGGCAGCGGTTTAAGCGGCACCTGACGAATCGCCACGGGCAAGTCGCCAAACTCGATAACCTCGCCTTCACACAATGCCGCCAAGGTGCGCAGCACATTGCGCAGTTGGCGCACGTTGCCCGGCCATTGAAAGTGCAGCAACGCCTGACGCGCCGTCGGGCTAATCGTCAGCCGCTGCCCGCCCGCTTCCTGGGCCAGCAAAAAGTCCAGTAACTGCGATTTGTCGGTGCGCTCGCGCAACGCCGGCAAGGCTACTTCCAGGCCATTGAGACGGTAGTACAAGTCTTCGCGAAAGCTGCCGTCGGCCACACGCTCCAGCAAGTTGCGGTGGGTCGCGCTGACAATGCGCACGTCTACCGTCTGCGGCTCGCCGCCAATTGGCACCACCACGCGGTCTTCCAGCACCCTTAACAGACGGGTTTGCAGCACCAGCGGCATGTCGCCAATTTCGTCCAGAAACAGCGTTCCGCCATCGGCTTGCTGCAATTTGCCCTGCATGCCTTCTTTGCGCGCCCCGGTAAAACTGCCACCGCGATAACCAAACAGCTCGCTTTCGATCAAGCTCTCGGGGATCGACGCGCAGTTCAGCGCCACAAATGGCTTGCTGGCCCGCAGGCTGGCCTGGTGCACAGCCTTGGCAAAGGCCTCTTTGCCTGAGCCGGTTTCGCCGTTGATCAACAACGGCACGTCACGCTCAAACACCCGCAGCGCCCGACGAAAATCACTTTGCAGGGCTTCATCGCCCAGGCAGATCCCGCCCGACGGCACCCGCACCGGCTCAGGCACTGGCGCCACCAACACCGGTATTGCGCGAGGCTGGCCACGCAGGGCGGCAAACAAGAGGCGACCATCGCGGCTGCGCAGCGGCCAACTGGCCGTGGCCTGCACACTGGCGCGGGCGAACAGTTCATCCGCGCTGCAATCGAAAATGCTGTCCACCGCTTGCCCGAGCAAACCGCTGCGGGTCTGCCCCAACAAATTCAGGCCACTTTGATTGACGCCACAGATCACGCCATCGCCGTCAAACGCCAGCATGCCTTCACTGAACAGGCCCACCGATTCGGCCTGTAAATGAAAGCGCAGCAACCACTGGTGTTCGTATTGGCGCAGGAAGTAACTGCTTTCGATGGTCTTGGCCGAGAGGTTCACCAGCGCCATGGTGTGGAACTGGCTCTGGCGCGAGGCTTCATGACGCGCCGAAGACACGTCCAGCACGGCCAGCAGTTCACCATGAGGGTCAAATACCGGGCTGGCCGAACACGTCAGGCCGGTATGACGACCACGAAAATGCTCGTCCTGATAAATGCTCAGGGCCTGGCGCTCTACCAGGCAGGTGCCGATGCCGTTGGTGCCTTCACGGGCTTCACTCCAGTCGGCCCCCAGCCACAAACCTGCATGCTCGAAGACTTTGCGCTCCGTGGGCGCGGTGATGCAGTTGAGGATGACCCCGCGGGCATCGGTCAACAGCACCGCATGGCCAGCGCCCGATAACTGCTGATGCAGGCTGTTCATTTCGTGCCCGGCGATTTGCAGCACCTGCTGCAGACGCTCGCGGCCCTCAAGGATGCGGCTGTGTTCCAGCACCGTCGGGGCGATGTTTTGCGCGGGATCGAGGTGGTAGTCCTCCAGGCAACGCTGCCAGGAGCGAATGATAGAAGGGTCACACCCTTGGGGGCGGCCCTGAATGACATTGATGACTTGTCGGGCGTGCCGATTTAAATCGGTACTGTGCATTTTTATTGTTCTCCGCTCTGTCACGACGACCCCACCGCGCAAAAAAACCAGCCTTGTGCGACGCATGGGACTCAGTCCAAACCGAACAGCCAGCATCCTCTTGCGCTCGATGCATTGCAATCTCGAACTGACCCATCGGTCACTTGTTGTGCCATTTTTGACACAACCTGTCACTCACGCTGTACCAGCCTTGTCACACTCGCCCTGCTTCAGCCCACCGCTAAAAACCGGCAAGCCCCGGTTTACAAGGGCTTGCGCTATTTGGCCCAGCCTTTGCTCCGGTATGGGGCAGCGCCACAGCGCGTCCTCCCATAAGCACAATAAAGCCAAGGAGACACTCCATGCGTTACGCACAACCCGGTACTGAAGGCTCGGTCATCGCATTCAAAGGCCGCTACGGTAACTACATCGGCGGCGAATTCGTGGCACCGGTCAAAGGCCAGTACTTCACCAACACCTCGCCGGTCAACGGCAAGGCCATCGCTGAATTCCCCCGCTCCACTGCCGAAGACATCGAAAAAGCCCTGGATGCCGCCCACGCCGCAGCCGATGCCTGGGGCGCGACTTCCGTGCAGGCGCGCTCGCTGGTGCTGCTGAAAATCGCTGACCGCATTGAGCAAAACCTCGAACTGCTGGCCGTGACTGAAACTTGGGACAACGGCAAAGCCGTGCGTGAAACCCTGAACGCCGACGTGCCGCTGGCTGCCGACCACTTCCGCTACTACGCCGGGTGCATTCGTGCACAAGAAGGCAGCGCGGCAGAAATTGATGGCAACACCGTGGCTTATCACATCCACGAGCCGCTGGGCGTGGTCGGGCAGATCATTCCGTGGAACTTCCCGCTGCTGATGGCAGCCTGGAAACTCGCCCCGGCATTGGCCGCCGGTAACTGCATCGTGCTCAAACCGGCCGAGCAAACCCCGCTGAGCATCACCGTGCTAATGGAACTGATCGGCGACCTGCTGCCACCGGGCGTGCTTAACGTGGTGCAAGGTTTCGGCAAGGAAGCGGGCGAAGCGCTGGCCACCAGCAAACGCATCGCCAAAATCGCCTTCACCGGCTCGACGCCGGTGGGTTCGCACATCATGAAATGCGCGGCAGAGAACATCATTCCGTCGACCGTCGAGCTGGGCGGCAAATCGCCGAACATCTTCTTCGCCGACATCATGCAGGCCGAGTCGACCTTTATTGAAAAGGCCGCCGAAGGTTTGGTGCTGGCGTTCTTCAACCAGGGCGAAGTATGTACCTGCCCGTCTCGCGCACTGATTCAAGAGTCGATCTACGACGACTTCATGAAAGTGGTGATGAAGAAAGTCGAATCGATCAAACGTGGCGACCCGCTGGACACCGACACCATGGTCGGCGCCCAGGCGTCCGAACAGCAATTCGACAAGATCCTGTCCTACCTTGAAATCGCCAAGGCCGAAGGCGCCGAGCTGCTGACCGGCGGCCAGGTGGCCAAGCTCGAAGGCGATCTGTCGACCGGTTACTACATCCAGCCGACCCTGCTCAAGGGCACCAACAAAATGCGCGTGTTCCAGGAAGAAATCTTTGGCCCGGTGGTCAGCATCACCACCTTCAAGGATGAAGCCGAAGCACTGGCAATTGCCAACGACACCGAGTTCGGTCTGGGCGCCGGCTTGTGGACCCGCGACATCAACCGCGCCTACCGCGTGGGCCGCGCGATCAAAGCGGGCCGCGTGTGGACCAACTGCTACCACCTGTACCCGGCGCATGCCGCGTTCGGTGGCTACAAAAAGTCCGGTGTTGGCCGTGAAACCCACAAAATGATGCTCGACCATTATCAGCAGACCAAAAACCTGCTGGTGAGCTACGACATCAACCCGCTGGGCTTCTTCTAACCGCCCTACCACTTTGTGGGAGCGGGCTTGCTCGCGATACAGACGGCTCTGTCTATCAGACTGATACGAGTCGCTTCCATCGCGAGCAAGCCCGCTCCCACAGAGGTACCTGACGCTCTAAAACGGGCCTGTGGCCCGGCTCTTGCTTTGTTCCCTGTCAAATTTTCCAAACTATAAAAGAACAGGTGATCTGAAATGCCTAGCGAACCCAATGCGACTCCCGCAGCAAACTCCTCTGTCGATTTTGAAAAAGTCGGCTCCGAATACTTTCAACAACGTGAACTGAAAAAAGGCGCTGCCGGCTGGGTCCTGCTGGTGGGCCTGGGCGTGGCGTACGTGATCTCCGGCGACTACGCCGGGTGGAACTTCGGCCTGGCTCAAGGCGGCTGGGGCGGGATGTTTATCGCCACCCTGCTGATGGCCACCATGTACTTGTGCATGTGCTTCTCGCTGGCCGAACTGTCATCGATGATCCCCACCGCAGGCGGCGGCTACGGCTTTGCCCGCAGTGCTTTCGGGCCGTGGGGCGGGTTTCTGACCGGCACCGCCATCCTCATTGAATACGCCATCGCCCCCGCCGCCATTGCGGTGTTTATCGGGGCGTATTGCGAGTCGCTGTTCGGCATCGGCGGCTGGATGATTTACCTGGCCTTCTACATCATTTTTATCGGCATCCACATCTTCGGCGTCGGCGAAGCGCTCAAGCTGATGTTCATCATCACCGCCGTGGCCGCCATCGCCCTGGGCGTGTTTCTGGTCGCGATGGTGCCGCACTTCAGTGTCGCCAACCTGCTGGACATCCCCGTCACCCAAGCCAAAGGCGCCAGTTCGTTCCTGCCGTTTGGTTATGTCGGCGTGTGGGCGGCCATCCCCTATGCGATCTGGTTTTTCCTCGCGGTCGAAGGCGTGCCGCTGGCCGCCGAAGAAACCAAAAACCCCAAGCGCGACCTGCCCCGCGGCCTGATTGGCGCCATGTTGGTACTCGCGACCTTTGCCCTGTTGATCCTGTTCATCGGCCCGGGCGGCGCTGGCGCCCACCACTTGATGACCTCGGGCAACCCACTGGTTGAGGCACTGAGCAAAGCCTATGGCGGCTCAACCTGGATGGGCAGCTTCGTCAACCTGGTCGGTCTGGCCGGTTTGATCGCCAGCTTCTTCTCGATCATTTACGCCTACTCGCGTCAGATCTTCGCCCTGTCCCGTGCAGGCTACTTGCCACGCAAGCTGTCTGAAACCAACAAGAGCAAAGCCCCGGTATTGGCGCTGATCATCCCCGGCATTATCGGCTTTGGCCTGTCCCTGACCGGTCAGGGTGACTTGCTGATTCTGGTGGCGGTGTTTGGCGCGACCATCTCGTACGTGCTGATGATGGCTGCGCACATCACCCTGCGCATTCGTCGCCCCAAAATGGAGCGTCCTTATCGCACCCCGGGCGGTATTGTCACTTCAGGCACCGCTTTGGTGCTGGCCTGCGTGGCCGTGGTCGCCGGGTTTCTGGTGGATCCGCGCGTAGTGATTGGCGCTGCGGTGATCTATGGCGTATTAATTGCCTACTTTGCTTTTTACAGTCGACACCATTTGGTCGCCGGTACGCCGGAAGAGGAATTCGCAGCCATCCAACAGGCTGAGCAATCCTTGCACTAGTCGCTGAGAAACCCGCCAGGCGCACCGCGTCTGGCGTTAAGGAGCACCTTGTATGGCAACTTTTTCTCACGCGGTGGGGACACAGACCTACCGTTTTGACAGTCTCAAAGACGTCATGGCCAAAGCCAGCCCGGCCCGTTCCGGGGACTTTCTGGCCGGTGTTGCCGCGACCAATGATGGCGAACGCGTCGCAGCGCAAATGGCATTGGCTGACATCCCGCTCTCGTACTTCCTGCAAGAAGTGCTGATCCCTTACGAGTCGGACGAAGTCACCCGGCTGATTATCGACAGCCATGATCGACAGGCTTTTGCCACGGTCAGCCATTTGACCGTGGGCGGCTTTCGTGACTGGCTGCTCAGTGACGCCGCCGACGAACACACGCTGCGCGCATTGGCCCCCGGGCTCACCCCGGAAATGGTCGCGGCCGTGTCGAAGATCATGCGCGTGCAGGATTTGATTCTGGTGGCGCAGAAGATCCGCGTCGTCACCCGGTTTCGCGGCACCATGGGCTTGCGCGGACGCTTGTCGACCCGACTGCAACCCAACCACCCTACCGACGACCCGGCCGGTATTGCCGCGAGCATTCTCGACGGCCTGCTGTACGGCAATGGCGACGCGATGATCGGCATCAACCCGGCCACCGACAGCATCGCCTCAATCTGCGACCTGCTGAACATGCTCGACGCGATCATCCAGCGCTATGACATCCCGACCCAGTCCTGCGTGCTGACCCACGTCACCACCTCCATTGAGGCGATCAACCGTGGCGTGCCGCTGGACCTGGTGTTTCAGTCGATTGCCGGGACAGAAGCGGCCAACGCCAGCTTCGGGATTAATCTGAATGTGCTGCAAGAAGGTTACGAAGCAGGTTTGAGCCTCAATCGCGGCACGTTGGGCAACAACTTGATGTATTTCGAGACCGGGCAAGGCAGCGCGCTGTCGGCCAACGCGCATTTCGGCGTTGACCAGCAAACCTGCGAAACCCGCGCCTACGCCGTGGCCCGGCACTTCAAGCCGTTCTTGGTCAACACCGTGGTCGGTTTTATCGGCCCCGAATACTTGTACAACGGCAAACAGATCATCCGCGCCGGGCTCGAAGACCACTTTTGCGGCAAGTTGCTCGGCGTGCCGATGGGCTGTGATATTTGCTACACCAACCACGCCGAAGCCGATCAGGACGACATGGACAACCTGCTAACGCTGCTGGGCGTGGCCGGGATCAACTTCATCATGGGCATTCCGGGATCGGACGACATCATGCTCAACTATCAGACCACGTCCTTTCATGACGCACTCTACGCCCGAAAAACCTTGGGATTAAAGCCTGCGCCCGAGTTTGAACACTGGTTGAGCCAGATCGGAATTTTCACCCAGAACGATGGCCGGATTGAATTTGGTCATCAATTGCCGCCTGCGTTCCGCCAGGCGCTGGCCCATTTGGGAGGGCGCTGAGCATGGCCACCGACACCCTTAACCCGTGGCTCGAACTGCGCCGCCTGACCCCGGCACGTATTGCCCTTGGGCGCACCGGCACGAGCATGCCGACCCAGGCGCAACTGGACTTTCAATTTGCTCACGCCCAGGCGCGGGACGCGGTGCATTTGCCGTTTGATCATGCCGGGCTGAGCAGCCAATTCGCTGAACTGGGGCGTGACAGCCTGCTGGTGCACAGCGCCGCCAGTGATCGCCACAGCTACCTGCAACGGCCTGATCTGGGGCGCAAACTCAACGACGTCTCGGCGCAACAGTTGCGCGACTATGCGCAGGCCAACACGGGCGGCTTCGACGTTGTGGTGGTGGTAGCCGACGGGCTGTCCGCGTTGGCGGTTCATCGTCACACCGTGCCTTTTTTAACGCGCATGCAAGAGCACTTCAGCACTGAAGGCTGGAGCCTGTCGCCGGTGGTGCTGGTTGAGCAAGGCCGGGTCGCCGTCGCCGACGAGATTGGCGAACTGCTGGGCGCCAAGATGGTGGTGATGCTGATTGGGGAACGCCCGGGCCTCAGCTCGCCGGACAGCCTCGGGCTGTACTTCACCTACGGGCCGAAGGTGGGTTTGACCGACGCGTATCGCAACTGCATCTCCAACGTCAGGCTCGAAGGCTTGAGTTACGGCATGGCCGCTCATCGGCTGGCGTACCTGATGCGCGAGGCCTGTCGGCGGCAGTTGTCGGGCGTCAACTTGAAAGACGAAGCCCAGGTACAGACCCTGGACGTGGCCGCGCCCAACGAAAACTTCCTGCTAAAAGACGCGTAATCACGCGCAAACCCCTCTGTAGGAGCGAGCTTGCCTCGCGATCTTTTGATCTTTAAAAAACAAAAGATCGCGAGGCAAGCTCGCTCCTACACGTTTGGTCAAGCACAACTAATACATGCTTCGCTACAAACTCAGGCAGCACAATTTGTCTCAATCCGTATAATCCCCCGGAACCAGAATGTACGAAAAAACTACATTCGTTGTAGTTAACTACCTACTCCCCCGCACAGACCTGCTGAGCCGGGTCATCAAGACAGGTGCCTTACATGGATTTCAACCCTATCGACATTATCCTGCACCTCGATGTGTACCTGGACATGCTGGTAAGAAACTACGGTGTATGGATTTACGCCATCCTGTTTCTGGTGATCTTTTGTGAAACCGGGCTGGTGGTCATGCCATTTTTGCCGGGTGATTCGTTGCTATTTATCGCCGGCGCCGTTGCCGCGGGCGGTGGCATGGACCCGGTATTGCTGGGCGCACTGTTAATGCTGGCGGCGATTCTGGGTGACAGTACCAACTACGTCATCGGACGAACGGCCGGGGAACGCTTATTCAGTAACCCCGACTCGAAGATCTTCCGTCGCGACTACCTGCAAAAAACCCACGATTTCTATGAGCGTCATGGCGGCAAAACCGTGACCATGGCGCGCTTCCTGCCGATCTTCCGCACCTTCGCGCCGTTCGTGGCCGGTGTGGCCCGCATGTTCTACCCGCGCTTCTTCATGTTCAGCGTGTTCGGCACCATCTTGTGGGTCGGCGGCCTGGTCACCCTGGGCTACTTCTTCGGTAACGTACCGTTCATCAAAACCAACCTGTCGCTGCTGGTGGTGGGCATCATCGTGCTGTCGTTGGTACCAATGATTATTGGTGTAGTACGCAGCCGTTTCGGACGCAGCCCTTCCAAAGCCTGATCGGAGAACGGCAATGTGGTCGCTGAGTGAATGGAGACGCCAGCGGATTCTGGCGCAGCACCCGGTGGCGGAGGACGTCTGGCATGACGTGCGCCAACACCTGAGTATTCTTGACGGACTGGACGACGCGCAGGACAAATGGCTGCGCGAAAGCAGCGTGTTGTTCCTCAAGCAAAAACACCTGACGCCCATGCCCGGCGTCGAGCTGACCGAAGAAGGCGAGCTGCTGCTCGCCGCTCAGGCGCAACTGCCGTTGCTCAACCTGGGCGATCTGGACTGGTACCAGGGCTTTCATGAAATCGTCCTGTACCCCGATGACTTCGTCAGCCCCCAGCGCCACCGCGATTCCAGTGGCGTAGAACATGTGTGGGAAGGCCATCACAGCGGTGAAGCCTGGCAGCACGGCGCGGTGATTCTGGCCTGGCCGGGCGTACTGGCCAGTGGTCACTGGGAAGGTTACAACCTGGTCATTCACGAGCTGGCGCACAAGCTGGACATGCTCAACGGCGCCGCCAACGGCATGCCGCCGCTGCACAGCAACATGCAAGTGACTGACTGGACGAAGGACATGCAGCAAGCCTTCGACCACCTCAACCACTATCTGGACCACCACAACCCGGACCACGCGCCCATAGACCCGTACGCCGCTCAAAACCCGGCCGAATTTTTTGCCGTCACCAGCGAGTACTTCTTTAGCGCACCCGACCTGCTGCACCATGTCTATCCGCTGGTGTATAAGCAGCTAAGCCTGTTTTACCGGCAAGACACCCTGGCCCGGTTACGCAGGCTACAGAGTGAACACCCGGATTACCGTGCACATCACTGATACCGCCAGACGTGACGTGGTTGCAGGAATACGCCTATAATCGCCGCCACTTTTTGGCCACATCGGCCAAGTAAACTGGCCTACACACGGGGGCACCGCCCAATGAGCTACAGCAAGATTCCGGCTGGCAAAGACCTGCCGAATGACATCTACGTCGCCATCGAGATTCCGGCTAACCACGCGCCGATCAAATATGAAATCGACAAAGACAGCGATTGCCTGTTCGTTGACCGCTTCATGGCGACCCCGATGTTCTACCCGGCCAACTACGGCTTCATCCCGAACACCCTGGCTGACGACGGTGACCCCCTCGACGTGCTGGTTGTGACCCCTTACCCGGTTGCTCCAGGTTCGGTTATCCGCGCGCGTCCAGTCGGCATTCTGCACATGACCGACGACGGCGGCGGCGATGCCAAAGTAGTAGCTGTGCCTCACGACAAGCTGTCCCAGCTGTACGTTGACGTGAAAGAGTACACCGACCTGCCGCCGCTGCTGATCCAGCAGATCCAGCACTTCTTCGAGAACTACAAAGACCTCGAAAAAGGCAAGTGGGTAAAAATTGAAGGTTGGGGCGACGCAGAAGCTGCCCGCGCCGAGATCACCAAATCGGTTGCTGCCTACAAAGGCTAAGTGCACACCGGCAGGCGTTTTCAGCCCGCCCGACGCACTCAAAAAACCCCGGCTTGCCGGGGTTTTTTATTGCCTTCTAAACACCCGCAACACAGCCCGTTCATCGGTTTTGCACGAGAACCGACATACTGTAAGAAATCTCCTTTTAGCTCAGAGAAATGTCTCTTTTTCACCGTTTTTTTTGAACGTTTAGTTTATTTAAACAGTGCTGTCTTCTCCGTAAACTCCGCATTCATGAATACATCCGGTGATCGCCTCAGAACCCTCCTGCGGGAGTGTCATTTATCCGCTTCGGACTTCGCCGCCAATCGCCGCGTTACGCCGCAGCACGTCAACAACTGGTTCAAGCGTGGTATACCCATGGCCCGACTGGACGAAATCGCCGAACTGTTGTGCGTTAACAGCCGTTGGCTGCGCACGGGTGAAGGCACCAAACATCCGGGAGCCCCCAGTATTAGTCCTACGGCACGCAACACCGCGCCCAAACAACCCGTCAGCCCTCACCCCTACACCGTCTCAACCACCCCCCATGACATCGACGTCCCGTTCTACAGCGAAGTGTTAAATGCCAGCGGCTCAAGCCAAACCCATGTGGCCCAGATCATGGACTGTCAAATCCGCCTGAGCGCGGCCATCCTGCAGGCCATGGACGTCGGCCACGACCAGGCCATCTGCGCGCCCATGCTCGGCAACAGCATGGCGCCACGTATAGAAGACGGCTCCACCCTGGCCATCGACAGCAGCCTGACCCACATCGTGGACGGCGAAATCTACGCCATTGAGCATGACGGCATGCTGCGCATCAAATATGTCTACCGCCAGCCCAGCAATGGTTTACGCCTACGCAGCCACAACCACGAAGAATTCCCGGACGAACTCTACGGTGCGGCGCAGATACAAGAACAACGCATACGCATATTGGGCTGGGTATTCTGGTGGTCCACCCTCAATAAACGCCGCCCGCCAGTCCCGTGCAAACTGGCGGAATAGAGCCTTGGCGCGCGAACCAGCGAAGCCACAAGAGGAATTTGTGCTGGGAAATGTAACCGATTCCCAGTATGCTTCGCCCCACTCGCGCAACCCCTTGCTCAGGCAGGCCGGATTGCAGGGGCCGCCGCAAAAAGCGGCCATGCCCCACACCAGCCCAACGCGCTGGTCGCCCCGATTTGAAGGCGAGTACGGTTTGCCAAAAACAAACCAAACCCGCCCCCGAGAAGCCGGCCACAAGCCGGCTTTTTAATGTCTGAAATAAAAAGCTGTTACGGCCAAAAACTGAACTGCCGCCCCGTCTTCGACGCCGCGCTGTCGCGCAGCAAACAGGCCGCCAAGTATCTTCAGCATCCCCCAATCGGTTCCCTCTCCTTCGGGAGAGGGCTAGGGTGAGGGTTGCTCTTGATTTGAGTACATATCCATTGGCACCAGCCCCTCCACCACAATAAGCATCCAAGCACGCCATCCCCTACATGTCGCCATCAGCGACACGACAACAAAACATGTCGCCAAAAGCTAAAAATTGCGACACGTCCCCCTCATCCCCACATCCAAAACCTTCCCTAATCCCCCCCCACTCATTACCCTGCACGCAGCCCCCCACTTGATTCAGCCGGAATTGATTTGATGGAAAGTACACACCCGACCGTTGCCAAGGAGCGTTTGCTGGAGAGTGCCCGGCGGTTGTTTTGCCGTGAGGGCATTCATGCCACGGGCGTTTCTCGTCTGCTCAGTGAGGCCAAGGTCGCGCGGCGTACGTTGTATGAGAGTTATGGCTCGAAGGAGAATCTGCTGCGCGCGGTGTTCGATCGCGAGGCGGCGATGTGGTTTGGCTGGTTTGATCATTCGCTGCCGCAGCACACGGATGATCCGGAACAGCGTCTGATTTTTCTGTTTGATCTGCTGGAGGCGTGGTTCGCCAGCGGGCGCTTTTTCGGCTGCCTGTTCACCAATGCGGTGGCGGAGCACGATAAGTCTTCGAGTTGGGTACGGGACTTGGCCCAGGAGCATTTTGATCGGGTGCATGCCCGCATCGAGGCGCTGGCCGTGGCCTCTGGCCTGCGTGATCCGGCGTGGGTGGCGCAGCAGGTGGCGCTGTTGATCGACGGTGCGATCGCCACCGCGATGGTCACGCGTAATGCGCAGAGTGCACAGGTGGCGCGCTCGATTTTGTTGATCCTGCTGCGCGAGGCGAAAGCCGTCTAGGCCGAGCCTCTCGGCATCACTTATTCCATACAGAACTAAGCTAAGGCTAAAAAATTAGTTCTGCTTATATTGCAGATCTCACATACTTCGCACGCCTGCCGAGAACGATCGGTCTACCTGTTTTGGGATGCGTGTGATGCGAGATTTTTTCCAGCGGTTGTTCTCCACTTCTGACGCCCGAGCGACGTCCGCACTCCAGCCCAATCTGAGCCGCCGCTCGTTCATGTGCGCCTGTGGCTGCGGCATGCTGGCCTTGAGCAGTGTGGGCACCGCGCTGCTGGCCGCCGCCAGTAAGGTCGAAGCCGCCACCGGCGGGCCGCTGTTGCGCGTCGGGCACATGCCCGCGGGCTGTGTCTCGCATTTGCTGCTGGCGAAATTGCGCGGTGACTTTGCAGCGGCAGGCATTCAGGTCGAATTGACCCAGTTCAACAGCCCGAGCGATGCGTTGCAGGCGTTGCTGGCCGGGCGTCTGGACGTGATGCACGGCCCCTGGACCATGACCGCAGCCGCCTATGCCAAAGGCACGCAAGACCTGCGCATCATCGGCGGCTCCGGGCAAGGCGGGATCGAGCTGGTGGCACGCAACGGCTCGGTGGCCAGCCTTGACGAATTTATTGCCGCTGCAGGCAGCGGCTTGCGCGTCGGCACGCTGCGTCTGGACACCCTGGAACTGGTGGGTTACGGCTCGATGGCGCGCCACGGCAAGTCCTATAACGATTACCAAATGACCTTTTTCCCAAGCATGGCCGGCATGGGCGAGGCCATCGCCAACGGCCGTCTGGACGTCTGCACCCTGGCCCAGCCGTATGCGCAAAACGTGGTCAGCACCACCGGCGCGCGCTATTTGAGCGACTCCAATGCGGTGTGGGGCCCGGAAGCCGCCGACTGCGTGATCACCACCCAAGTGCGGACCAGCGAAGAACAAGGGCCGCTGCTCACGCGTTATCTGGAGCTGCTGCAAGCCTCGGCGAATGCGATGAAAGCCGATTTCGACGGCGCCGTGCAGCAGTTGCAGCCGGTGTACGGGGTGTCCAATGACGTGCTCAAAGTGGCCCTGGCGCGCCAGTCGCCCAACCCGGTCATCAGCCCGGTGGGCGTGGCGGGCCTTAAGCGCGGCGCGGGGTATCTGGTCGAGCTGGGCTACTTCACCGATAACCCGATCGACGCGGTCCTCGACCTTCGCCATCAACCGGCCGCTCAGGTGACGGGATGAGCGAAAGCATTCTGACCCTCAACCCGCCGGTCGAGGCGCGGCGCCCGTCGCGGTATCTGCACGCGCTGCGTGACACCCTGTGGTTTGTGCTGGCCTGGGCGCTGTTGATCGGTGCGTGGGAGTTGGCCGTGCAGGTCGGCTGGCTGG
>NZ_WIVR01000071.1:0-24562 GCF_009600525.1 Pseudomonas sp. FSL R10-1350 | reverse complement strand
ATGGAGGCTGGAAAAAGTTGGGTAGTTTTTTTGAATAAAAACAATGGGTTATTTTATGTTTGATAAGAGCGAGCTTGTCTCGCGATCTTTTAAAAGATCAAAAGATCGCGAGGCAAGCTCGCTCCTACAGGTTTTCGTGCGCACTATTACGCTTTTCGAAACACCAGCATTGCGGCAAATACAGCCCCCACAGCAGCGATGCACAGCATCAGCGCCTGATCACTGATGTACGTCGCCACGGCCCCGGTGGCGATGGGGCCCAGTACGCCGCCCAAGGTGTAGAACAGCGCTATCGCGGTCATGGCGGTCGACACTTGATGCTTGCCCACGCGGTCGGCGGCTTCAATCACGGCCACGGTGTTCATGCCGCCAATCGCTCCGCCCCAGACAAACACCACCAGCGCCGCCAGCCACGGCAAAGGCTGGCTGAAGGGGATGGCCAAGGTGCCCAGCAAAAGCAGCAGCCCGCAGATCAATTGCGCGATTTTGTAGGAACTGCGGTCAGCCATCCAGCCGATGGGCAGTTGCAGCAAGGTGCCGCCCAGCCCGAAGACGGAGATCAGCAGCGTCGCGGCCGTCAGCGGGTAGCCCGCTGCCAGGCTGTAGGGCGCGAGAAACGACACCGTGGAGGTTTCGGCAAACCCTGCAATCAAGGCGGCGCCCAAGGCGATGGGGATGAGGCCGTAGAATTTGCCATGGGCTTTTTCTTGCGGTGTTTGCGGCTGCGAATCGTGGCTTTTAAGGGTCAGCGCCAGCGCGCCCGATAGCAGCACGATCGCCGCGCAGGCGTAGTACGGCAGCGCGCCGTCAACACCGAACACCACCAGCAGCAACGGGCCAATCGCAATGCCCAGGCCCATCAGGGTTTCATGCACACCAATGGCTCGCCCGCGGCCGTCGCGCGACGACACGACAACGATCCAGGTGTCGCAGGCGATCCAGCGCAAGATCAACCCCACGCCCAGCACAAAGTTCAGGCCGAAGATCAGAACCAGATCCTCAGTCAATGTCATGCCCAGCAACGCCAGGCTAGTGAGCAGCGCACTCAGCACGTTGGCCTTGACCAAGCCGAGTGAACCCAAAACACGCGGGACGATTTTGTACAGCAGCAAAATCGCGATCCACGAAGCGCTGACCACCACGCCGATTTTCGCTGCGCTGACGCCTCGCTGTTCCAGTGACATGGACAGCAGCGGCGTGATGGTGCCGATCTGCACAATCTGCGACAGCACCGACAGCGCATTGATCTTGGCCAGCACTAACCAGCGGGGTGGATCGGTGTATTCCGCACTCGGCGATTGCATGCGCACAACCCTTCCATGGATGACCGCTCGGCGATGGCGGCACGCGCAATCATGCGCTTTTTTCAGCGCCTGGGGCGGTCCCGAAAACACAAAAACCCACTGCGCCGACAAACGTCGAAATGTGCCCAAAAAATCATTGCTACTGCTGTGCTGCTCCAGCAGCAGCCTCGGCGCACACCCTTGCTGCTGTATCAGCAACCATCCCGTAAACATGGCTTTACCCCCCGTAAACACGGGACCAAACACCATGGCACATGGCATGCAAAGTTCCCCCTCAAACGCTTACAAACCGGGGAATACACTCATGCAGTATCTAAGTGGAATCAAACAAACGGGGCTGGCGATTTCTATATCGGGGACGCTGTTGGTCTCGGGTCATGCCATCGCACAAACCAGTGACTCGGTACTCGACACCGTCGTTGTCCAGGGGCAAAACCAGGCCACCGATACACTGGTCGGCGATGCCAAACAAGAGAAGGCGCCAGAATCCAAAGCCACACTCACCAAGGCCCAACTGCAAAAGTTTGTCGGCCTGGACAGTGCGGTCACCGGGGCGCTGAAGTACCTGCCCGGCGTGCACTCAAGCGGTGGCGACTCCAGCGGCATTACCGAAGGCTCGCTGAACATTCGGGGCTTCTCGCAGGACCAACTGGGCTTTACCCGCGACGGCATCCCGCTGAATGATCCACAGTTCCTTACGCCGCATGCCGACTTCATGGGCGACCCGGAAAACTACGAATCGGTCTCGGTGATTTACGGCGGCGCCTCCATTAACGCACCCACCCTGACGGCCAGCGGTGGCAGCGTCGAGATCAAATCCGTCGCGCCCACTCAAGAAAGCGGCGTGTTGTACAAACAGAGCATCGGCAGCAACAACCTCTATCGTGAGTTCGTGCGGGTCAACACCGGCGAGCACGATGGCCTGTCCGCCTGGTTGTCGGCCTCGCGCACCACCGCCGACTTGTGGGACGACTCAGACGGCGAATTGTCGTCCAACCGCTTCGAAGGCAACGTGCAGTACAAGTGGGGCGACGGCAACCAGATCAACGCGCTGTTTTCCAGTTTCCTGATGCGCACCAACAGCTATCTGTCGCCCACGCTGGCGCAATACCGCGCCAACAAATATGACCACGGCTACCCAACCAAGGCTTACCCCACGGAGGGCGGCATTAACGGCGTGCCCGACATTACCGTACCCGGCCCAAGTGCGCCCAACTCGCGGGCCGACTTTAAAATCCAGACCTATGGCCTGAACGGTGTGTTCAACCTGTCGGACGGTGTGCAACTGAAGGTGAACCCGTATTACGTCCGGGTCACGGACGGCACCGCATCCATCGCCACCGCAGCGGTCAACGAAACCAAGCTGGGCACCGACGTCAATCACGACGGCGATGCGCTGGATCCGGTCGTGCCCGCGTCGTTGCAATTATTGCCTACCCAATACCGCATCGGGTCGAGCAACACCCTGGACTTCACCCTGGCCGACAACAACGTGCTGCAACTAGGCCTGTGGACCGACTACACCCACGCCCGCAACCAGTTCATCTTCACGCCGATCAAAGGCAACGGTAAACCGGCCAGCATCGACGGCAGCACGCCGATTCGCGATGGCAACGGCAACATCTACTACAACACCAACCAGGCCAACCAGATCACCACGCAAAAGCTCTGGTTGCAGGACACCTGGAACATTGTCAGCGACCTGACCCTGACCGCAGGCCTCGCCTGGCAGCACACTGAACTCAAGGGCGATGACCTCCTGAAGGGTTACAGCAACACCGAAGACTACAACCGCTTCCTGCCGAGCCTGAGCCTCAGCTACCAGCTTGATAAAGAAAACCAGCTTTACTACAACACCACCTCGAACATGCGTGTACCGGCCATTGCCTCGGTATACGGCAGCGTCAATGGCGTTGAAAAACAGAAACCCGAGCTGACCTGGAACCAGGAAATCGGCTGGCGCTACAGCACTGACAAAACCCTGGTCAGCGCCGCATTGTTCTACGACCAGTTCAAAAACCGTCAGGCGGCGTATCAACAGCTGACCGGCGTGACCTCCTACTTCAACGCGGGCAGCGTCACCACCCAAGGCCTGGAACTGTCGGTGAATGGCAAACTGCCTGCCAACTTCAACTACTTCAGCTCATTGACCCTGCTCAGCGCCGAGCAAGATTCAAACTACAGCGCGGGCGGCCATAGCGCAGACACCAAAGGCAAACAGCTCTTCGACACCCCGCGCCAGTTGTTCAACGCAGGCATCGGTTATGACAACCAGGCCTTCTACGCCAACTTCCTCGGTCGTTACACCGGTAGCTACTACGGCGATCTGGCCAATAACCAGAAAATCAGCGGCTACACCGTCTTCGACGCGAACCTGGGTTATCGCTTCAAAGACCTGGTCAGTGGGCTCAAAGAAACCACCGTCAGCCTTAACGCCAACAACCTCTTCAATAAGCAATACCTGTCTGGCGTGAAGTCCGGCACCATCGACGCCGATCCAAGCGACGCAAACTTCTTCGGCGCGCCTCAATACTATCGAGGCCAGCCGCGCTCGCTGGTGGCCTCCGTGAGTGTTGGTTTCTAACCGTCCCCAGCTAAAAGGGGCGGTTGGCACAACCGCCGCCCCGAGGAGCCTGCATGAGCACTGAGCATTACGACTACATCATCGTGGGAGGCGGCACCGCGGGCAGCGTGCTGGCCAATCGTCTGTCGGCGCGTGCAGACAAACGCGTGCTGCTGATCGAAGCGGGCGCCGACACCCCTGACAACAACACCCCGAACGAGATTCTTGACGGCCTGCAACCCTGGCTGCCACGCCAGGCGGGCGATCGCTTTTTCTGGCCGGGTCTGAACGTATTGCGCGCCAGCCAGCACCCGGACATCCCACGCGACCCGCAGCGTTACGAGCAAGGGCGCATTCTGGGCGGCGGCTCAAGCGTCAACATGATGGTCGCCAACCGCGGCCTGCCCCGCGATTACGACCAATGGGCCGAACAAGGCGCCGAAGGCTGGGACTGGCAAGGCGTACTGCCGTACTTCCGCAAGCTGGAACATGACATCGACTTTGGCCTGAGCGACCCTGAGCAGCACGGTCACAGCGGCCCACTGCCGATAGCCCGAATTGACTCGCGACGCTGGGGCAGTTTCACCCGTGCGTCAGCCAATGCATTGCACAGCCTGGGGCTGGACAATATCGTCGACCAGAACGGACGCTTCGAAGACGGCTATTTTGCGCCCGCCGTCAGCATCGAATACCAACAACGGGTATCCAGCGCACGGGCCTACCTCAACCCCGAGGTGCGCTCACGCAGAAACCTGACGCTGTGGACCCACACTCAAGTCCAGGCACTTCGCCTGAACGGACAGACCGTTACCGGCGTCAAAGTGCTGCGCAACGGCCAACCGCTGAACGTCAGCGCCAGCGAAGTGATCCTGGCGGCGGGCGCCCTGCAATCCCCCGCGTTACTGCTAAGGGCCGGCATTGGCCCCGCCGATCAGTTGCGCGACCTGGGCATCAGCGTGATCGCCGACCGCCCGGGCGTGGGCCAGAATTTATGGGACTATAGCTCCATCGGGCTCACCGCGCGCCTGCATGACAACCTCCCGGCGAGCGATGAGCCGGGTTCTGCACACTTGCTGGCGGCGCGGGTCTCGTCCGGGGTCAACCCGGATGTGCCGGGGGATTTGTACCTGGGGATCGCCCGCAACGCGGCATTGGGCACGGCAGGCGCCGTGCTGTGGGTCAACAAACCAGACTCCACCGGGCACCTGAGCCTACACAGCAACGACCCAACAGATTACCCGCACGTTGAGTTCAACCTGCTCTCTGATCGCCGCGACCTTGAGCGCCTGCGTGAAGGCCTGCGGTTGCTGGCCAAGGTTTTTGCCAGCCCCGAAGTCGCAGCATTCAGCGGCCCGCCACGCTTGAACCGCTTTGCCGAGACAACACTGGAGGGCCCGCTGCTGGCCGACTTGCTGGCCGACGATGACGCCCTTGAACGCTACCTGCGCACCCATGTGGGCGGTGTGTGGCACGCCAGCGGGACATGCCGTATCGGCCGCACCGATGACCCGCTGGCGGTGGTTGACCCTGCCGGGCGCGTATTGGGCGTACAGGGTTTGCGCGTCGCCGATGCCTCCGTCATCCCGGTGATTCCGACCGCCAACACCAACCTGCCCACGGTGATGATCGCCGAAAAACTCTCCGACCTTATTCTGGCTAACGCCTGAGGATCTCCCCATGACTCACTACGCCTTGTTGATCGATGGACAATTGCACCCCGGCAAGCAGGACGATGAAGTGCTCGACCCGGCCACTGAGCAGGTCGTCGGCTACGCCGCACGCGCTAGTCAGGCACAGGTCGATACCGCTGTGAACGCCGCCCATAACGCCTTTACGGATTGGGCGGCAAACCCGCAAGCCCGACGCACGGCCTTGGCACTCGCAGCCTCGGTGCTGCGTGAAAACAGCCAGTCGTTGGCCGAACTGATCAGCCGCGAGCAAGGTCGCCCGCTGCGCTTTACCCTTGGTGAAGTTGCGGGCGCAGCGGCCACGTTCGATTACTACGCCCATTTCGAAGCGCCGGGTGCCGAAATACTGCGCGACGACGGGCAGCGTCGGGCAAGCATTGAGCGCCGCCCGCTGGGTGTGGTCGCGGCAATCACGCCGTGGAACGTGCCGATCATTTTGCTGGTGCTCAAACTCGCCCCGGCGCTGCACGCGGGTAACACCGTGGTGGCAAAACCATCGGAGCACACCCCGCTGTCGACCCTTTTGCTGGGCCAACTGCTCAAAGACGTGTTCCCGGCGGGCGTACTGAATATCGTCGCCGGGGACGGTGAAGTCGGTGAGCAACTCAGCAATCACCCTCTGGTTCGCCACATCACCTTCACCGGCAGCGTCGCCACCGGCAAACGTCTGTACGCGGGCGCCGCCAATGACCTCAAGCGCCTGACGCTGGAGCTGGGCGGCAATGATGCCGCGCTGGTGCTCGAAGACGCTGACATACCGGCCATTGCTGAAGCGTTGTTCTGGGGCGCGTTCTGGAACAGCGGCCAAGTGTGCTTCGCGATCAAGCGCCTATATGTCCACGAAAGCCTGTTCCAGCCCCTGATCGACGCGTTGGTCGCCCGTGCCGAAAAAACCCGTCTGGGTCACGGCCTCGACGCGCAAACCGAGCTTGGGCCATTGACCAATCGCCAGCAGTTGGAGCGCGTCAAGGCGCTGCTGGCCGATGCTCGCAAGCACGGCGCAGTGATCCACAGCGGTGGCGAGCAGCCTGAAGGCCCGGGCTATTTCTTTGCCCCGACCATCGTCAGCGGGATTGGCGCAGGCGTTGCGCTGGTAGACGAAGAACAGTTCGGGCCAGTGCTGCCGGTGATCCCGTTCAGCGACGTCGAAGACGCCATCCGCCAGGCCAACGCCAGCCCTTACGGCTTGGGCGCCTCGGTATGGACCCGTGACATCGCCCGCGGCGAGGCCATTGCGCGGCGTCTGGATGCAGGTTTGGCCTGGGTCAACCAGCACCTTGAAGTGCAACCCGGCGCACCGAAGGGCGGCTACAAATGGAGCGGTCTTGGCTACGAAGGCGGGTTGCGCGGCTATGAAGCCTTCAGTGACCTGCAAGTGCTCAACGTCGCTCGCCCCGTGGTTTAAACGCCTCTGTTGGAGCGAGCTTTTGATCCTTTAAAAGCTCGCTCCTACACGGTTTGATTTATTTCTGATGAAGGATTTCTTATGCGCCCCGGTAGCTGGCCCTCGATTATCTTGACCCTTGCCTTCGCCGTGATTATCGCGGCGTGCCACGGTAAAACCATTCTGCTGATCGCCGACATCGCCAAAGCCTATTCGGTCAGCCCTTCTCACGCCAGTTGGGTGGTGTCGGCTGTGGCCATCGTTGCGGCGATCGCTTCGCCAGTCGTCAACTGGGGGGTGGCGCGCGTGGGCGAACGACGCGCCATTATCTTCGGCCTGATCGTCGCAGCCGTGTGCAGTTACCTGGCCAGCCAGACCACTGAGTTTTCGACCTTATTGACCCTGCGTGTTATCGAAGGCGCCGGTTATATCAGCGTCGTGCTGGCCGCGCTGGCGCTGCTGGTGCACACCACCCACGGTAAACGCCGCACCAGCGCCCTGGCGTTCTGGTCGGTGGCGTCGCCGCTGGGCGGAGCGATTGCGATTTTTGCCGTGTCACCCTACATCGGCGGCGACAACGGCCAATGGCGCATCGCGTTCAGCGGCCATGCGGTGATTTTGTTGCTGCTGTTACTGGCCACGCCGCTGCTGCCGTCGATCAACCTGGCCAACCGCGCCGAACGCAAACCGCTGTCCCAGGTCTTCAAGATTTACGCCGACCCGTCTGCGCTGCGCCTGGCAGCGGCGGTGGGGGCACCACTGACCGTGGCCCTCGGGTTGATCACCATTACCCCGGACTACTTGATTCACGTGCTGAAAGTCGCGCCCGCGACCATCGGCGTGATCTCGACCGTGGGCATCCTGTCCAGTGTGGTGGCCGGACTGTTCGCCGGTTTTATCCTCAACCTGCGCGTCATCGGGCCCATCAGCGTCGTCGCCGGTGCCTTGATTGGCGTGACGCTTGAGGTGCTGGTGTTTATCCCTGGAGTGAGCGTTGACGTGGCGATTGCCGCCAAAGTGGCGCAAGGCTTTTTCAGCAGTTTCGTGGTGGCCTGGGTGTTCACCAGCATCCCGAAAATGACCCGCAATGGCGACGTCATGGGCGCAGGCGGTATTGCCGAGCAAGCGCTGTACATCTCGATGTTTCTGGGGCCGGTACTGCTCTATCCGCTGTTCGCCTTGCCGACCCGTGTGCCGTTTTTCGTCGCGTTGATTGTCTCCAGCCTGCTGCCGTTGTTCCTGTTGCCGCTGGGTTTTAAACGCAACGAATCCAGCCCGTTAGTGCCTGCGTAAGGCGGCCGGGGTGCTGCTCTTGCAGCACCCTCGCAGCAGGTGCTTTTGTACCAGCAACCCTGCCCTCTTTTCCCGCGTTGGCACGCTATTTTTTTACATTTACTTTCAGTTACTTACGTTTTTAATCAGCCGTTTTCAATCTCGGTACGGTTGCTGCAATACCCCCTGTTAACGGGCCAAGGTACTGGCCTGAAACTGGCCATTTCGAGCGCGTTTAACGCTTGATCCAACAGTCACAGGGAGCATCATGTTTAGTCGAACCACCTTATCGATGGCTATCGCCTTAAGTCTTAACAGCACCTACCTCATCGCCGACGACAACGTAGACCCGCAGGCTTCTGCCCCCCCTTCCGCAACCCTTGAAAAGGTCACGGTCACCGCACAAAAACGCGAAGAAAGCGTGCAGGAAGTGCCTGCCCCCGTCTCGGTGCTCAGCGGCGACAAAATCCGCCAGGCGTCATTGAACTCAGCGAATGAAATCACCCGCTATATTCCCAACGCTTCGGCCGGCACCGTCGACGGGCATGGCCGCCCACGCTGGTGGATCCGCGGTCTGGGCACGGGCGATCAGGGCGCCAACACAGTCAGCCCGGTCGGAATCTACATGGACGATGTGTATATCTCGAACATCAGCGCGACAGGTTTCCCGCTGTTCGATCTGGACCGGGTCGAAGTGTTGCGCGGGCCACAGGGCACGTTGTGGGGCAAGAACACCACAGGCGGCGCGATCAACTTCATCTCAAAAAAACCGTCCTTTAAAGAGGACGGCTACTTTAAGGTCGATGTCGGCAACTACGCCAACCGTGCAGTAGAAGGTGCCTACGGCGATACGCTGATCGAGGACAAACTCGCCGCCAGGGTTTCGATCCGTCATCAAGGCAACGACGGCTACAACGAGAACAAGGCCAAAGACAACGATCAGGGCGCGCTGGAGGATGATGCGATTCGTCTGCAGTTGCTAGCCGTGCTGTCGGATGATCTGGAGGCCAACCTGAACGTTCACAGTCGCCGCTATCACGACACCGGCAGCTCCAGCTCGGTCAACTACGGCATAGGCCCCAACGGCAATAACCAGTTCGGCTATCACGTCGACCCCAAGCAAGGCAGCGTTTACTACAACGCCAAGAACCGCGCGAACATCAAGCAGGACGGTGCCAACCTCAACCTCAACTGGCAATTGGGCGACCTGCAACTCACCTCGATCAGCGCCATCGAAGCATTTAACCGCGAAGGCGTCAGCGACAGCGACAACACCCCGCTGGAACTTCAACGCGGCTACGCCTACGTCGACAGTCGTCAGCTGTCACAAGAGTTTCGCCTGACCTCGCCACGTACTGACCGCTTGAACTGGGTGGCCGGCTTCCATTACTTCCACGAAGACCTGGACGCCAAAACCGCCAGCGCCGCGCTGGATAACACGTACGTGAGCCGCTACTACAACCGTGTCGCCTACGACCAGACCAGCGAGAGCTACGCGTTGTTTGGCAGCGTGACCTACAACTTCACCGAAGCCTTCAGCCTCACCGGCGGCCTGCGCTGGACCCGCGAGCGTAAATCCATCGACCTCAACCGCGTGGCCAACATCGGCCAGGCCGGATTTGCTGGCGGTAACTGGTGGAAACCCGGCAATGTCACCACGCCCTTGGGCATCACCGCCGTGCAAGATGACAGCAATACCTGGAGTGACTGGACTTACGACGTCACCCCTGAGTACAAGCTTTCAGACCATGCCCGTGTGTACTTGCGTTATTCCAAGGGCTTCCGCTCCGGAGGATATAACGCTGGCGTCACCACCCAGTCGACCGTGGCCACCGTAGATCCGGAATACCTGACCGCGTATGAACTGGGCTTTAAATCCGAATGGTTCGATGGCCGCTTGAATGCCAACGCCAGCGCGTTTTATTACGACTACTCGGACATCCAGTTAAACATCGTGAGTGCGATCAACAACCAGACCGTGTCCCGTTTGGCCAACGGTGCGCAGGGTGAAGTGTATGGCGCCGAATTCGAACTCGAAGCCATCCCCGTCGAAAACCTGCACGTCAACTTCGGTTTGGGTTTGCTGCACACCGAATTTACCGATTACACCTCGGGCAGCAACGATTACTCGGGCAACACGTTCGTGCGGGCACCCAATGTGTCGGCGGTGATTGGCGCCGACTACCGAATCGCGCTGAACGTGGGGGGTGCAATCATTCTCGGCACCGACTGGGACACCCGCAGCCGACAGTACTTCTTCACCAACGACCAGAGCCAGGGCATGCGCAGCGGCGGTTATACCCTGGGCAACGCACGGGTCACGTATGAGCTGGCAGGCGCCAAAAGCGAAGTTACCGCTTATGTGCACAACCTGACCGACAAGGAGTATCGCAGCCACACCTTGCCCGGCGGCTACCAGAGTGCCGGGGTGATGTTTGGCGACCCGCGCACCGTGGGTATCTCCGTGACCAGCCGTTTCTGATCAACCCCGGCGACCGGAAAACTTCCGATCGCCGCTCTACAAGGCAGACCGTCTTATGAAATTTTCGCGCTTTCTGTTAAGCCCGTTGCTGATGCTGGGGCTGCTGGCCAGCTCCGCAAGTTACGCCGCCGAGCCCTTGAAGACCGTGCGCATTGCTACCGTCGCGTACTCCAACGCGGGCAAAATCACGTTCAACGGCCCCACCTATTTGATGGACAAAGACCCGTGGCTCAAAGAGCAACTGGCACAACGCGGCGTCGAACTGCAATGGGTGCCGGCCGCCACCGCATCGGTGGGCACGTTCGTGAATGAAGAGTTCGCCAACAAACGCATCGACTTTGCGTTCTACGGCGACCTGCCGAGCATCATCCTCAATGCTTCCGGCGTTGCGACCCAACTGATTGCCGCAGGCGGCATCGGCAACAACGTTTACCTGGTAGTGCCGCCCGACTCGACGGCCACCTCGATTGACGACCTGAAAGGCAAACGCGTTGCCCTGCATCGGGGTCGGCCTTGGGAGCTGTCCTTTGCCAAACTGCTGGAGTCGCGCAACTTGGCGTTCGACGATTTCCGCCTGTTCAACCTCAACCCCCAGGCCGGTGGTGCGGCGTTGAGTGCGGGGCGAATCGACGGGTTATTCACCTTGAGTGACGCCTTTTTGCTGGAAGACAAAAAAGTCGGCAAGATCATTTGGTCCAGCAAACAGGCACCTCTGGACTGGAAAATGCGAGCCGAATTGTTTGGCGCCAAAGACTTCATCGCGCAAAACCCCGAGGTCACGCAACTGGTGGTCGATGCTTACCTGAAAGCGTTGAAATGGGCCTCGCAAGATGAGCACAAGGCCGAGTACATCGCCCTGCTCTCGCAATCGGGCCAGCCGCAAAGCGTGCTGCTGCGCGAAGTGCAAGGTGAAGCCTGGAAAGATCACTTCAGCCCGTTGATCAACGCCACCTTGCGCCAGCACTACGCCGACGGCATCGCCTATAGCTTGCAGTCCAAGTTGATCCGCAAAGACGTCAATGTGGATAACTTGCTCGACGACCGCTTCGTCAAACAGGGCCTGAAGAACCTCAACCTCACCGAGGAGTGGAAGTAATCGACACCCTGAAGGAGCGAGCTTGTCTCGCGATCTTTTGACCGTGTCAAAGATCGAGAGGCAAGCTCGCTCCTGCCGTTTGGCTGGACCTTAAGCCGCGTTTTCCAGCAACTTTTTACCCTCGGCCCACAGGCCGGTCATGTTCCACTGCTGCTCCAGAACCCCTGGGCCAAACTCTTTGGAACCGCCCAAGCCTTCGGCCAGGCCCTGGAACCAGGCGCCTTCTTCAATCAACAAGATCAACTTGGCCACTTGAATAATTCCTGTGCCCCAGAAGGTTGCGCCGCCGTTGGCTTCCAGAATCGCCGGCAAGTGCGGGTTCGCTTCCAGGTTCTGCACAATGAAATCAGCCTCGGGCTGTCGACGGTCAATGTAGATCGGCAACTCGCGGGCCAAGGTCACCCGTTGCGAGGCCGCATAGCGAATCGGCAGCACTTGATGCGCGCTGGCCCAACCACCCAGCCATGGCGTGTGCACATGCGTCACCACGTTCACTTCCGGGCGCTGGGCAAAGATCGCCGCATAACGCTTGCCATTGCCCCCAGCCTTGCGGCCGCTTAGCGGGCCTTCAACCGATTCGTCCAGATATACCTCGCCGTCGTAGTCAGCGACCACGGCGCGGATCTCTTCGTCATCTGCCCACGGGCCGGGCGCATGCAGGGCAATCACCAAACGGGTTTGCGGCACTCGCACATACGCCTGGAAGGTATTGGTAGCGGTCAGCGTACGGGTGTTTTTCAGCACACGAGTCGCTTTGGCAAAATCGCGTTTGGCTTGCTCAAGGAAGCTCAGTTGTTCAACGGTCAACGAGTGGGTCATGGCGTAGGCTCCAGCTAATCGATTAGTAATGCCGGGCGAAAATCCGGGCATGCCCGCTACACAGCACTTCCTGTGCCAGCCCCGACACAAAAATTAACGCGTTGTTTTAAAAGACATTTATTAAAGATCAGAGAATTATTCCGCCACCTGCTGTTGATCTTGCTGCGGTGCCAGCATGACGTGCTGATCAATTGCTGCTGCACCAGCAATCACACCCGGGGCCATTGTGCAAAGCCCCGATCCAGAGGGCTCCGGGGCCTTGGCACAGGCGTTGCAATTACCTCGGTAACGCGGCTCTCGAGGTGATGAGCCCGACCACTGTCACTCTGGAGTTATTCATGAGTACCGAGTTCTTCTGGCGCCTGCCTCTGGGCAGTGATGGGCATGATTTGGCAAGTGATAAAAACACCCGTGGCAGTGCGATTTACCGCCCCGGCAATATCGCCCCCGGCCGCTTGCCCAATGGCGAACCTGACGGCTTCACCTATATCGACTACATCGCTCAGGTGGCCAAAGCCGCTGAGCTGGCAGGCTTTGAAGGCGCACTGCTGCCCACCGGCCCTGAGCCATGGATCGCGGCTGCCGCACTGGCCCGTGAAACCCGCCGTATCAAGTTTCTGATCGCCTTCCAGGCCACCTGGACCCTGCCCGCCTATGCCGCGCAGCAAGCGGCGATTCTGCAAAACCTCAGCCACGGGCGCCTGGACTGGAACATCATCACCGGCGGCAACCCGGCGTCACAGCGGGCCAACGGCGACTTCCTGGAACACGACAAACGCTACCAGCGCACCGGCGAGTTCCTCGACATCATCAAGGGTCTGTGGGAGAACGAATCGTTCTCTTATCAGGGCGATATATATCAGTTGGAAAACGGCTCGCTGCCACGCGGCCTGACCAAAGAGCGCAAGCCCGGGGTGTACTTCTCAGGGTTTTCCGACCCGGCACTGGACGTTGCCGCCCGCCATGCAGACGTCTACCTGAACTGGGCCGAGCCGGTGGATAAACTCAAGCCGCACATCGAGCGCGTGCGCGAACTGGCCGACAAACAAGGCCGCGAAGTCCGTTTCGGCATTCGTATCGACTTGTTCGCCCGCGAGACCGAAGAGGCCGCCTGGTCAGACTTGCGCCGCCAATACGAGCGTATCGACGCCAAGACCAGCGACTTCATCAAGAACTTCGCCAGCGGTTCGGACTCCGTGGGTGCCGCCCGGCAAACCGCCTACCACCAGAACTCCCAACGCTTCGAAGACCTGATCATCGGACCCAACCTGTGGGCCGGTTTCGGCAAGGCCAAACCCGGCCCCACCATTGGCCTGGTGGGCAGCCACGAGAACGTTGCCGAGCGGCTGGCCGAGTACCGCGATGCCGGTTTCTCGACCTTTATCCTGGCCGGTAACCCGCACCTGGAAGAAGCCTTGCGTATTGGCCAGGAAGTGCTGCCGCTTGTGCACCAGCGCCCTGTAGCCGAGACCGCGCCGGTCACGGCTGGCCTCAAGGCCGCTGGCTGAAACTCAGCCCTGCGTTTCACCCCTTCATACCACCCCGCACACACGTCAGTGTCTGCGGGGTTTTGACGATCCGCGTATCGGTCCACAAAGAATGGAACCCATGATCAAGCACTATCCCTTGCTGCGAAGCCTGCTGATCTACCGAGAAATGCCTTGGCGCTTTACCTTGACCGCAGCGCTGTTTGTAGTGGTCAGCGGTGGGTTAGCCCTGCAGCAATGGTTAATCGGCAATGCTCTGAATGAGGTCAACAATGGTCACGCCATGGTCCGCCTCGCCGATGGCAACCTCGACGCCAGCCGAGCGTGGTTCTGGCTGTGGCTGCTGCTGGGCGTCGCTTTGATACGCGGCATCGCCCAGTACAGCGCTGGCGTCCTGTCATTGATCCTCAGCCAGGCGCTGTTGACCCGATTGCGCGAGCGCATCCTGCAACACGTGCAAAGCCTGCACCTGGGTTATCACTGGCAACACGGCATGGGCGAAATGATCAGCCGCACCACCCGCGATGCCGATAAATTGCGTGACGCCTTGATCAGTTTTTGGCGACAACTGGTGGAAACCCCACTCATCGTGCTGGCCACTGTCGGTCTGCTGATCGGCTATAACCTGTGGCTCGGGCTGGTGCCTCTGCTGCTGACAGGTGTGGGGCTGTGGATATTTGTACGCCAGACCGAACGGCTGCTGGTGCTCGACCGCGAAGTGGGGGCTGCCTATGACCGGGTCAATCAAGACCTGAGCGAAGGGATTGGCGGGGTCCGCGTGATCAAGTCATTTGCCCTGGAAGCCGGGCGTATTGAGCGTTTCAACCAACAAGTCGACTTTTTTGCCGAGCAGGCACGCCTGGCCCTGGCCTTTGCCAGTTCACGTATCCCGCTGCCACAGGTAGTGGTCGCGCTGAGCCACGTGTGGATATTTATCTACGGCGCCTGCCTGGTGCGTGACGGCCGGCTAGGGGTGGGCGAATGGGTGACCTCGCTGTTGATTGTCACCACGCTGATTTTTCGTATCGAAGGCATTGGCCGAGTGATGCAGGTATTCGCCGATGCGCGAGCTTCGGCAGAGCGCATCTGGCAATTGCTCGACGCGCCATTGGCCATTCAAAGCGCCAGCGAGCCTCTCTCCAAAGCCCCGCTAGGGTTGTGCCTTGCACGGGTCAGCGTTGAGGCACCGGGGGGCGGGCAACGCATTCTGCACCAGTGCAGCCTGACCGTGCAGCCCGGCGAAGTCGTTGCCCTGGTGGGCGCCACGGGTGCTGGCAAAAGCGTGTTGGCCAGCCTGCTGCCACGTTTGACCGATGCCGAACAGGGCGCCGTGCTCGTCGGGTCGAGCCGCGATGGCTGGCAAGACGTGCGCACGCTCAAGTTGGATGAACTGCGCCAGCGCGTGCATGTAGTGCCTCAAGAGAGCTTTTTGTTTTCCGATACCCTCGCCGCCAACTTACGCCTTGCCGCCCCCGATGCCAGTGATGAAACCCTGCGCTGGGGGCTGAGCATGGCAGCCGCAGACGATGTGCTCGAACGTTTACCGCAGGGCCTCAATACCGCGCTCGGCGACCGTGGCGTGACCTTGTCTGGCGGCCAGCGCCAGCGCATCAACCTGGCCCGCGCATTGTTGGCGAAACCGGACATTCTGTGCCTTGACGACGCCACCAGCGCGCTGGACTCGGTGACTGAGCGGCGGGTGATCGAGAACATCCGCAGCTTGCTGCAAGACCAAGGACGCGGCACCACTTTGCTGATCATCTCCAGCAAGCTCTCCACTCTATTGCTGGCCGACCGCGTGCTGCTGCTCGCAGATGGCCACATCGCCGACAGCGGTCGCCATGCCGAACTGGTGCAGCGCAACGCTTTTTATCGTGATCTGCTGGGAGTCGAGCATGGCTAATGCCTTACCTGGAAAAGCCCTCAGCGACATTGAGATTGAAGAGTCGCTGGCCAAAAAAGCCCTGGACCGCAGCATGTTCACTCGGCTATTGCCCTTGCTCGGCCCGGTGCGCGGGCGCATTGCCGCCGTCATTGTGCTGGAACTGCTGCTGGTGTTTGCGGTGTTTTTGCGGCCCTGGTTCGTGCGCGAACTGCTGGATCGCGGGCTGGTCCATCAGGACAACCAATGGCTGCTCAACACCTCATTAGTTGCCATGCTCGGGGTTGGCCTTTTCATGACCTGGAGCGCACGCTTTGTATTGGCCGGGATCTCGCAATACGTCGCTGGCAGCGCAGCCATCCGCGTCCTTAATGAGCTGCGCATCCGGGTCTTCAGCCACGTTCAGGCCCTGAGCATTGGCTACTTCGACCGGACCAAGGCCGGGCGCATCATTTCGCGCGCCGACCGGGACGTCGACAGCCTCGAATCGCTGTTGATTCAAGGGCCTCCGGAACTGCTGGGCGCACTTCTGCGCTGCGGTGTCGCGTCGGTGATGCTGTGGCTGATTTCGCCGCTGTTTTTCTTCAGTCTGGCGAGCATCGTCCCGCTGTTGTTCTTCGCCACCTGGGGCTTCAAACGCATCTCGCAGCGCACCTGGGCCAAAGTGGCAGAAAACCGCAGCCGCTTTACCGCACACCTGGTCGAAACCGTGGCCGGGGCACGGATGATCCAGCAATGCGTGCAGCAGCAACCCAACCAGCAACGCTATCGGCGCTTGCTCGAAGACTTCAACGATGCACTGATCGGCGGCAACCTGCGCTCGGGCTGGTTTGCCCCGTTCACCGGGCTCCTTGCCGCGCTGGGTATGGCGGTCTTGCTGATGCTCGGCGCCTAGGGCCTGGCACAAGGCCAACTGACGGTCGGGCAAGTGGCCGAGAGCTTGTTTTACGTGATGTTGTTTCTGGGGCCGCTGCAAGAACTCTCGGACTTATTTGAACGTTACGCGACCGGCTCGGCGTCGGCACAGCGGATTTTCCTGCTACTCGACACCCAACCGGAAATCACCGACAGCCATACGCCGGTGGCCCTTGAAAAAGCCCGAGGTGCAGTGGACTTCGAACGCGTGGGGTTCGCCTATGTACCGGGCTCCCGGCCTGTGATCGATGATTTTGACCTGCATATTCCGGCGGGTGAAGTGCTGGCGATTGTCGGCCCATCAGGGCATGGCAAAAGCACCTTGGTGCAATTGCTCACGCGCTTTTATGACGTGCAGCACGGCACGGTAAAACTCGACGGCATCGACATCCGGCACCTGAGCCAACAGCACCTGCGGCGCAATGTTGGCGTGGTGCTGCAGGACAACGTGCTATTCAGCGGCAGCGTCCTCGACAACCTGCGCCTGGCAAGTCCCGGGGCCAGCGATGCACAACTGATCGCGGCGGCGCAGGAATTGGGAGCCAGTGAGGTGCTGGAGCGTCTGGCGCATGGGTATCACACCGAAGTGGGGGCGCTTGGTGCACACCTTAGCCACGGGCAACGGCAACTCGTCTGTCTGACCCGCGCCTACCTGGCCGACCCGGCGGTGCTGGTGCTCGACGAAGCCACCTCGGCGGTGGATATCCACACCGAACGGCGCATTCAAAAAGCCTTGCGCAAGCTGTGCCAAGGCCGCACCGCGATCATCATTGCCCACCGTCTGGCCACCATTCGCGATGCCGACCGCATTGCCGTGGTCGGCAACGGCAAACTGGTGGAACTGGGCAATCACAGCGCATTGCTGGCCAAGGGCGGTGTGTATGCATCGCTGTACCGCACGTATGCGCGCTCGCAGGCACTGCACCCGGCTTGAGATTGGCCCGCGGCAAAAGTGGCTGCCACTGTTGCTGATCCCCCAGAGCCCTTGCTGATCGATTGCTGCTCCAGCAGCAATCGGCCCTGCGCCGCGCCCCCCAAGATCGCGCAAAGCCCCGCAAACCGGCGACTTCAGCGTTGAACAAAAGCGTGGCATGAGCGTTGCAAACAAGGTTTACCGGCAACCCGTGGGGTTGCTCTTTGACCTGTCGATCCTCGATTTTTTTGGAGAACGTGCAATGTCTCATCCCCTCGAAACACTCTGGTACACCCGTTGCCCTGTACCCACCGGGCTTGGCATCGCGGTTCAAAAGGGTTGGCTGGAGGAAGTTCTGGAACAACAAGGCACGCGCATCCAGTCACTGCGCGAGTCCAACGAACAAACGGTGCGTGAATCACACTTCGATCACACCCTGCAAAACTCGGTGCGCCACGGCGGTAATATTCCGGCGATCTGGGCCAGGGCCAGTGGCCGTGATACACGCGTTATCGGGCTGTCGTGGGCCGATGAGGTTCAACTGATCTTGACCCTGCCCTCCAGCGGCATCAAAACCGTCAAAGACCTCAAGGGTCGTAAATTCGGCTTGCCGCACTGGGTCAACGCGCAAATCGACTTCACTCGCGCACAAGCTCTGCGCGGCCTGGAAAACGCCCTCAAGCTCGATGGCCTTGAGGTCAAGGATGTAGAGCTGGTCGACTATGTGCGCGGCGGCACGTTCAGCGATGAAGCCACCCATGTGATCAATGGCATTGCCAACTTCGGCGGCCGCCGTGACGGTGGGCAAAACGCTGAGCTGGTGGGCCTGCTGCGCGGCGAAGTCGACGCCATATTCCTCAAGGGCGCACATGCCGTGCAATTGGCTCATCAGTTTGGCCTGCACACAGTGATCGACACCGGCTCTCACCCAGAACCCTTGATTCGCTCCAACAATGGCACGCCGCGCACGTTGAGTGTCGACAGCCATTTGCTGGATAACCACTTCGACACCGCCGTGGCGATTCTGTCTTCGGTGATCCGCGCCGAAGAGTGGGCCTGGACCCACCCGCAAGACACCCGCCGCTTCCTCGCCCACGAAACCAACAGCAGCGAATACTGGGTCACGGCAGCCTATGGCGAAGACGCCCACCAGCGCTTGCGCACCAATCTCGACGAGCGTTCAGTGCATGCCGTTCAGGACTTTACCGACTTCCTGCAGCGCTGGAATTTCATCCCCACCACGTTCTCGGTGAATGACTGGGTCGACAACCGCCCACTCGAAGCCTTGCGCACGTCATTGGCCACACGCACGGGCTGATGCGCGGTACCGGGCAGGGACGGATTCCCTGCCCGCTTCACTTTTTAAATGGCCTGGGTAACTGCATGAGCAAAACTCTCGATACGCTTTGGTACACACACAGCCCCGTGCCCACCGGACTTGGCATCGCTGTTGAATCAGGGCGCCTTGCCGAGGCATTTCGCCCTTACGGCACCAATATTCAAGCGCTGCGCGAGTCATCTGACCGGGAAATACGCGAAGCACATTTCGATCATCACCTCGATAATTCAGTCCGCCATGGCGGCAACACCCCCGCGATCTGGGCCAAGGCCAGCGGCAAAAATACCCGTGTGCTGGGGCTGTCCTGGACGGACGAAGTGCAACTGATCCTGACCACCCCGGAAAGCGGGGTTAAAACCATTCGTGACTTACGCGACCGACGCTTTGGCATCCCCAAGTGGGCCAACGTTCAGATCGATTTCGGTCGCGCCCAGGCCCTGCGCGCTTTAGAAAACGCCTTACAACTCGAAGGGCTGAACATCGGCGATGTAGAACTGGTGGACTATCCCTACGGCGGTAAACACAGCGACGAGCAAATCCGCCATGTGTTCGGCGCACAGATCGCCCTTAAAAGCACTCAGGGCAAACGCCGCAACAATGAGTTGATCGGTTTGCTGCGGGGGGACATTGACGCGATATTCGCCAAGGGCGCGCACGCCGTGCAATTGGCCGACGAGTTCGGTTTGCATGTGGTGATAGACACCGGCTCGCACCCGGACCCCATGGTGCGCAGCAACATCGGTACACCGCGCACGCTGACCGTCGATCAGCACATGCTCGACGAGCATTTCGATGCCGCCGCGCTGATCGTCGAAACCGTGTTGCGTGCCGAGCAGTGGGCCTGGAGCCATGCCGACGAAACCCGACGCTTTCTGGCCCGTGAACTGAACACCAGTGAGTACTTCGTCGCCGCAGCCTACGGTGAAGACGCCCACCGTCGACTGGTGACTCGCCTCGAAGAAAAGTCCTTGCTGGCCCTGCAAGACCTGACGTACTTCTTGCACCGCCATCACTTTATCGAACGGGCTTTTGATGTCCGCGACTGGGTGGATGCGAGACCGCTGGAAGCGGTGCTGGACAAAACCAGGCTGGCCATCTGATGAGCACGCTTATCCGGCGCAACCTGATCCGCCTGACCTGGCTGCTCTCACCTCTGCTGGTGCTGGTGGTGTGGACGCTAGTGGCAGGTTCCGGGCGTTACTCCGAGCAATTGCTGGTGCCACCCTCAGTGGTCTGGGAGGCCTTCAAGGATCTACAGCACAGCGGTGAATTGCTTGAGCACATCCAGTTCAGCCTGAGCCGCCTGGCTATCGGTTTTGCCTTTGGGGCCGGTGCCGGATTGCTGTTCGGGATTGCCCTGGCGCTGTCAAAAACCGTCGAGCACTACTGCGCACCGCTGTTTCACACGGTGCGACAGATACCTTCGATTGCGTTGATTCCGATGTTCATCCTGGCGTTTGGGGTCGAAGAAACCTTCAAGATCGTAATCGTCACCAAAGCCGTGTTCTTCCCGGTGGCCTTGGCCACCAGCGAAGGCATCAAGGCCATCCCGCGCAGTTACTTCGAGGTCGCGCGGGTATACCGCCTGCCATGGCGTGCCCTGGTGCTGGAAGTGATCTTTCCAGCAGCGGCGCCACCGATTCTCACCGGCCTGCGCGTAGCGCTGAGCCGCGCGTGGATGGTGCTGGTGGCTGCGGAACTGCTCGCGGCTGACAGCGGGTTGGGGCAAATGATCGAGATGAGCCGGCAGATGATGCGCATCGATAGTGTGATGGTCGGGGTGGTGGTGATCGGGCTGATCGGCTTTGCTCTCGATTACGGGTTTCGCCTGCTGGAAAAACGTTTGCTGCGCTGGAAAGCCCGCTAGGAGAAGCCCATGAACGTATTGCTTGCCCTGCTGCGCCGTTGCCGTGGCCTGTTGCTGCCGGTGCTGCTGATCGGCCTTTGGGAGTTCTGCTCCCGTCAGGGTGCTGCGCAGGCCTACGCCTTTGTACCGTTGGCGACGATCGGCAAAGGGTTTGTCGATTTGATCGACAGCGGCGCGCTGCTCATCAGCACCCTGGCCAGCCTGCAACGTACTTGCCTTGGGCTGCTGATCGGGGTCACGGCGGGGCTGCTGGTCGGCGCCTCGATGGCTCTGTCACGGGTGATTGAACGGGGACTCGGGCCGCTTTACCACATCCTGCGCCAAGTGCCGATTCTGGGGTTGATTCCGTTGATTGCCTTGTGGTTCGACAGCGGTGAAGGGGCAAAAGTGCTAATTGTCAGCCTCGCCGCGTTTTACCCGATGACCCTCAACACGTATGAGGGGTTTAGCCATATCGAGCCGCGCTATCGCGAGGTCGGCAAGATCTTCGCGTTCACCCCGTGGCAGCAACTGACTCAGGTGTTGCTGCCCAGCGCCCTGCCCTCCCTGAACAATGGCGTGCTGCATGCGCTGGCGTTTGCCTGGGTGAGTTCGGTGGGCGCCGAACTGTTTCTTTCGACGGGTGCCGGGCTGGGCAATCTGATGATGAATGCCGAGGCCGGTTCACGCATGGAAGTCGTGATTATTGGCGTGCTGTGCATTGGTTTGCTCGGCTACGCCATGAACCAATTGTTTTCGCGCCTCAGCCGGCATTTGCTGCGCTGGCGTGATCTTCGTTGAATACGGGATCCCACATGAATGCACCTCTCAAGCAACACTGGCTGGACCCGACCCGGCATCTGCCCGGCGCCCTGGAGATTCGTGGGCTGGGCAAGCAGTACGCCATTGAAGGCAAACCGCTGACGGTGCTGGAAAACATCAATCTGGCGGTCAAGCCGGGCGAGTTCGTGAGCATTGTCGGCGCCAGCGGATGCGGCAAGTCGTCTTTGCTGCGACTGATTGTCGGCCTGGAAGCCGAGTACAGCGGCGACATTCTGCTCGACGGTGAACGCATTGTCTCGACTAGCCTGGAACGCGGCATCGTGTTTCAGGACCACCGCCTGTTCCCGTGGAAAACCGTTGAGCAAAACATCGCGCTCGCGCTGAAAAATCACCGTTTATCCAGCGCCGAAAAAGCCAGGTTAGTGGCCGAGCATATTCAACTGGTCAACTTGCAGGGGTTTGAGAAGGCCTACCCGCATCAGTTGTCGGGCGGTATGGCGCAACGCGCTGCCATCGCCCGCGCACTGATCAATAAACCGAAAATCCTCCTGCTCGATGAACCGTTTGGTGCTCTCGATGCACTGACGCGCGTGCACTTGCAACGCGAGTTGCAACGGATCTGGGTACAACAACGCAGCACGATGATCATGGTCACCCACGATGTTGAAGAGGCGCTGTACCTGGGTGACCGGGTGATCGTTATGGACGCTCGTCCAGGGCGAGTCAAACACGAAGTTCACGTCGATTTACCGCACCCGCGTGAACGCCAGTGCGCGCGTTTGCAGGCACTCAAGGACGAGTTGTTGACGGAATTGGTCGGCAACGATCGCGAGGCCCCTGCTCACCCATAGACGCCATTTGTACACGCTTTTTCAGCCCGTCATCACGCTGCGACGGGACCCTTTCACAGCCGATTTTTCAGCCGTGCGAGCCCCTGTACCCGGGGGGTTTATACAGATTGAACAGAAAATCGCTTATATGCATTTATTGAATATGCAAATGCTAATTAAGACTTTTTTAATCTATATAAATATCGTGCATGATTCTTCAGCGCTCTTGGTTTCAGGAATATCACCATGTCATTGATCACTCATCCGCATGCTCGCGAACTGACTAAGTCGGTCCGCGCTACCGTATTGGTTTTCAAGGACCCGCGCTCGCTGGAACTGCTCAACCGCATAGAGCGTTTGGCACCCAGCGACGCGAATGCGCTGATCATGGGTGAAACCGGCACCGGCAAGGAGCTGGTCGCCAGACATATCCACAGCCTGAGCTATCGGCGCGATGAACCCTTTGTTGCCGTGAACTGCGGCGCCTTCGCTGAATCGCTGGTGGAGAGCGAACTGTTCGGTCATGAGAAAGGCGCCTTCACCGGCGCCACCACCAGTAAGGCCGGCTGGTTTGAGGCGGCTAAAGGCGGCACGTTGTTTCTCGACGAGATCGGCGACTTGCCATTGAACATGCAGGTCAAGCTGCTGCGTGTATTACAGGAGCGTGAAGTGGTGCGCCTGGGTTCCCGTACGCCAATCCCGATCAATGTGCGGCTGGTGGCGGCAACCAACGTCAACCTGGCCGATGCGGTGGTGGCGGGTAACTTTAGAGAGGATTTGTTCTACCGCTTGCACGTCGCGACGATCCGCTTGCCAGCGTTGCGTGAGCGGCCCGGTGACATCCTGCCGTTGGCAGAGTTTTTTCTCGAAGAACACTGCCAGCGCCTGGGCTACAACCGCGCCACGCTGAGTCCTGAGTGCGAGCGCAAGCTGTTGGACCACAGCTGGCCGGGCAACATTCGCGAGCTGGAGAACTCGATTCACCACGCGCTATTGGTGTGCCGTAACCAGCGTGTGCAGCCCGAAGATTTGCACCTGGTCGATATGCGCAGTCACGGGGTGCGCGCCACCAGCCCCCCGGCGTTCACACCGACAAATGTGCCCCCGGCAAGCCTTGAAGAAGCCTTGGCCAAATTGTTTGAACAGAATTTGCCGAACCTTTACGAGCGCATTGAAGAAACCGTGTTTCGTGAAGCGTACCGGTTTTGCCATGGCAACCAATTGCAAACCGGCCGTGTGCTGGGGATTAGCCGAAACATCGTCCGGGCTCGCCTGGAAAAAATCGGCGAGTTGGCGCAATCACCGCGCAGCGCCAGCCAGGAAGCTCAACGTCAGTCACTGTAGGCGCCAGCTTGCCTCGCGATCTTTTTGAAAGATCAAAAGATCGCGCGACAAGCTCGCTCCTGCAGAGGGTGTAACACGAACATTTTTTAAACGGAGTCAGTCAATGGGTAAAGTCCACACCGCGAGCGCTGTGCCGGACGCGTTATGGCGCACGGCACCGGTCGGCGACTTGCTCGATCTGGGCCGCGCCTATCGCGAACCGCTGGCGCTGGGGCGGCTGCAAAGTACCCCCAAGCGTATTTTGAGCCGCCCGGAAGCGGTGCTGATCGGCGTGTTGGCGCTGGCGTTGCACGGCGCCGTGATTTATTGGATCAGCCAGAACCCGGCGCCGGTGCTGCCGATCGTGCCGCCGGAAATCCCGCCGATGACGATCGAGTTTTCGCAACCGGCGCCGGTGGTCGAAACACCGCCACCACCGCCACCGCCAGAGCCGATTGTGCAGCCGGTCGCTGAGCCGCCTCCGCCCGTTGAGGACGAGTTGGCCGTCAAGCCTCCTCCGCCGCCCAAGCCCAAGCCCAAGCCAAAACCCGTGGTCAAGCCTGTGCCCAAGCCCGTGCCGAAACCGGTTGAGCAACCACCCACGCCGCCAGCACCGCCTGTGGCCGCCCCTGCACC
>NZ_WIVR01000070.1:0-24751 GCF_009600525.1 Pseudomonas sp. FSL R10-1350 | reverse complement strand
CTTGGCGGCTGCGGATGCAGGGGCTTTGGCAGCAGCAGGTTTAGCGGCGGCGGGCTTGGCGGCAGGTTTTGCAGCCGCGGTACGGGTTGTCGCTGGCTTGGCGGCTGGCGCTTTAGCAGCGGCCGGTTTGGCAGCAGGAGCTTTGGCAGCGGGTTTTGCCGCCGCGGTTTTAGCCGCAGGCTTGGCCGCTGCTGTTGCTTTGGCCGGTGCTTTAGCAGCAGGTTTAGCAGGCGCCTTGGCGGCAACCGGTGCTTTGGCCGCAGGCTTTTTAGCGCTGGCAGCAGGTTTGGCGGTGCGAGCCGTCAGTGCCTTGCCAACGGCCTCTTTAACCCGGCCAATGCCTTGGGCCAACTTGAGGCTTTCTTGCGCATCACGCTTGAGCTGCTGGATATAAGCGCGCGTTTCAGTTTGACGGTCTTTGAGCGAGTCCAGCAGTTGCTCAAGTTCTTTCACGGAAGACTTGGCTTTGGCTTGTGCCTTGGACTTGCCAGCGTGAGCGGCTTCTTGCAGTTTTTCACGTGCCTTGTGCAGTTTTTCCTGAGCTTTGCCACGTTGTTTTTCAAGCTTGGCGAGCAACTTCTCAGCATCAGCCAGCGCTTGGGAACAGGCGCTTTCCAAATGCTCAAGCAGGCTGCCTGAGAGTTGTTGGAGCAAGTGCAACGGCGTATTAACAGACTTCTTGTTGGCCGACATGGTTTACCTCCTGGCTGAAGTGAGTGCGGCTCATACTAGACCTCTGTAAGAACCGCCGCTAGATCATGTTGACACTAACCATAGCAGCGGGTTGCATAGCGCCGGAAAACTTGTGACAGATCACTTTTTACAGGCCTGTGCAGATAAATTTTTTGGCCACTTCTGCGTTTATTAAAGCCCCCGATATTTCCCCCAAACAATCGTGCTCGCACAGGCATAATCGCTCGCACTGAAGACCGGAGACTGCCCATGTCGCGTGCCCTTTTATTGACCCTCTTGTGCGTTGCCTGTTCGGCCCATGCGGCCCCGGCGCAAAGCCCGCAAGCCGCGCACGACCTGGCCTACAGCTTGGGTGCGAGCCTTGGCGAGCGTTTGCGCGAAGATGTGCCGCAGCTACAGATCCAGGCCTTGATCGACGGTTTGCGCAGCGCTTATGAAGGCAAGCCGCTAGCGCTAAGTGATGAACGAATCGAGCAAATATTGACGGCGCATCAGGCGCAAATCGATGCCGAGCCCGCGCAACCGCAGAGCGAAGTTGCACTGAATGCCGAGCGTGATTTTTTATTAAAAGAAAAACAAAAAGCAGGCGTCCGCGAGTTGGGTAACTGCATTTTGGCGACTGAACTCAAGGCAGGCACCGGGGCAAAACCTGATGCTCAGAGTTCGGTGTACGTGAACTATGTGGGGCGTTTGCCGGACGGTACGGTTTTCGATCAGAGCACGCAGCCACAATGGTTGCGCCTGGACAGCGTGATCAATGGGTGGCGCTTGGCGCTGGCGCAGATGCCAACCGGTTCGACATGGCGGCTGGTGATACCTTCCAATCAGGCGTACGGGGCTGAAGGCGCAGGGGATTTGATAGCGCCTTACACACCGCTGGTGTTTGAAATCGAATTGCTGAAGGTGCAATAAGACGAATTTCTGTAGGAGCGAGCTTGCCTCGCGATCTTTTAGAAGATCAAAAGATCGCGAGGCAAGCTCGCTCCTACCGAATGGGGTATCAAGCCTGGGCGGCTTCTTTCTGTTTGTGCGCGCTGTGCAGCACTTCGATCAAGCAGTCTTCAAGCTCAAAACGCTCATCGAGCAAGGCGCCGAGTGTTTTGAATTCGCTGGCGAGTTTTTCGCAATCCGGGCGATGCGCCTTGCCGTCGCAGTGCTCGTTAAAGGCCAAAGCGGCTTCGGTAATGACGTTGATTCGGGGGTGGATGATCTCAGCCAACGCGAGCCCGCGCTCATCATTGAATGCTTTCGCTTCGGCGTTGAGCTGCTCATAAATTTCGAAGTGGCCCGCAGAAACGTAATCAACCAGCAGTTGGCAGAACTCTTTTTGAGGCCCGCGTTTGGGATTGCGCTGCTGATCAATGACAGCCGCATAAGCACTCACAAGCTTGCTGCGCTCATGCAACCAGCGGTCTACCAACTGGTGAACACCATTGAAGCGTTCCTGAGCACTCTGACATCTTTCGAGCATGATGATCTCTCTTCCCTAGTGGGCCCATGCCACCCGATCGAGCCGGGCCTGTGTGGACCAAAACCTGTGCAGATACACCGGCAATGGGCGACATAACTCCAACAATGCGTGCGGGCCAGATTATGCCCGCCAAGCAACTGCTTCAAGGTACGCACGAGAGAAAGTTCATACAAGCGTTTAATACGAAGTGCTACTTCTGGTCGCAGGACGGGGCTTTTTACCCGGTAAAAAATAGCGCACCCACTGGAACAGACTCAGCGCCGCCAAACCTGCAAATGCCAGCATGCTCAGCTCGGGGATGCTCAGGTCAAAGAGTGTCCACTGGATATGCGCGCAGGCTTCGGTCCCGCGGTAGACCGACGTAAACAGATCGCCCAGTGACAGGTTGTTCCACAGTTGCGCCAAATCGGGCTGACAAATCATCAACTGCTGCGCCGGTAATCGCTGATAAAGCACTTGGCAGGTGGCACTGGCCAACCCCGCCAGAGCCAGCAGCATGGACACCATTGAGTAAACCAGTACGCCGATGGCACGCGGCGCATGGACAAAGGCGATCAGGTTGACCGCACAAAAAGCCAGTAACAGATAGCGTTGCACCAGGCAGAGCAAACAGGGGCTCAGCCCGGGCCCGTACTCCAGATACAAAGAGGCGCCCAGCACCGCAGCACTGGCAACCAACGCCAAAAGGAATATGAAACGTGAGCAGGCCAACAACATGGCTTTTCCGTAACAAAATAGACAGGCGGGTACGGTAGAGGAAAGCCAATAGCCCTTTCAAGGCCAGCCAATACGGATACTTCCGTAAGCTTGTAGGGAATCACCAACAACTGCTGAAAGGCTTTAGTGCAGATAGCGTACGAAATTTCTTGTCGCGCCTAAAAAGCGGTTCCCCCCTGTGTTAACGGCCGATGACCGTTTCCACAGGGGGTGTTTACAAAACGCTCTATTGCGGTAAAGGCAGCGCCAGCAAGCGTTCATCCAGCAAGTTCAGGCCTTCCTGAAACAACTGATTGCTGCGCGCTGTGTCACCCAACTGGGCCAGGAGCCGTGCAAGCTCTGCGCAGGTTTCTGGGTTGCGCTCAAGCTTGAGGCTGCTTTCGAAGTAGTCCCGCGCCTTGCCCCACAGGCTGTTCTGCAAGCACAGGCGGCCCAGGGTCAGCAGCAAGCTGGCGTCCGCCGGGTGCGCCTTGAGCCAGCCTTCTGCGGTCTGCAATTGCTTGACCGGGTCGCTGCCACGCAGCAAGCCATACAGGCGCACCAAGTGGCTGTCGTACGTGCGCTTGAGCGCACCGCGCACTACTTCTTCGGCCTCGGACTGTGCGCCCAGGCGGCGCAATTGCTCGGCATAAGCCAGTACCAGGGTGGGCTCCTGACGCTGCGCCGAGGTCAGTTGCTGCCAAGCCAGGGTCAACGATTGCAGCCCTGCCTCGCCCCCCGTGTCGCGCTGCGCCGCCAGGCCAAGGTTTTGCCCCCAGGCGCGGCGTTCAAGTTCAGCCAGTTCCTGGGCAGGCAAGACTTTGTCTTTACGCAGCTCGGGCAGCAGGCGGATCAGAGCTGACCAGTCGCCGCGCTGCTGGTGCAGGCGCTGAAGTTGACACAGCACCTGCACGTTATGCGGATGGCGTTCGTGCATGGCTTGCAAGGTGTTGAGGGCGCCTTCGGTGTCTGCGCGATCAACTTGCAGTTGCGCATGGTTGAGGGCAATCGCCAGTTCGGCCTGGGGCTGACGCTCAAGGGCGCGCTCAAGCAGGCTGTCGCTTTCTTCGTAACGACCCAGCTCGTTGGCCGCACGCGCGGCACCGAGGTAGAACAGCAACGGTTGGCGCTCGGCTTCTGCGGCGCGGGTCAGGTGCTTTTGCGCGCTGGCCCAGCGGCCCTCGGCCAAGTCCATCTGGCCTTGTTCGATCGCCAGTTGAATGCGACGGCTGCGGTTACGCCTTGACCACGGGTTGACCAGGCCAGTCGAGACGCTGAACAGCTCAACCAACAGCTTGATGCCCCAGATCACCAGCCACAGGATCACCAGCACAGCCAGTGACGCCCACAGGCTGGATTCGTAGCGGAAGTTTTTGTAAGCCACCAGCACGTAGCCTGCGTCCTCGGAGATTGCCAGGCCGACGCACGCAGCGGCCGCAATCAACAAGAACACAATCACATACAGACGCTTCATGGGCGGGCCTCCTCGGCCGGTTTGGCAGCCGCACGACCCGGTTCGTCAGCCTCGACATGCCGACGCTCAAGGTAGGCCTGCATCGCACTCAAGGTGCCCGCCAGGTCCGGCGTCTTGACCGTGACCGGCTGTTTGCTCAGCTCAACCACTTGCTCCAGCATTTTTTTGCTTTGCGCGTTGTCCTGGTTGAAGTTGCCTTTGAGCACCTCTTGCGCCTGCGCCAAAGCCTGGGTGTAGACCGAGGCCTGACCGTTAAGCGCAGCCCACTGCGCTTGCTCCAGCGCCAGGCTCAAGGCCAGACGCACTTGGGTCAGGCTTTGCCCTGCCAGCAACGGCCGCACGTTTTTGTCGGCATTGAAGTCGATACGGATGTAATGGGAGATTTCATCCCACCATTGCTCCCAGCGGCTTGCCCCGTCGCCATCGGCGGTCAGGCCCAGCAATGAATCACCGGAGTCCTTGAACTCGGGCGCCAGCGCGGTGAGTTGCGACACTTGATCACGCAAGGCCGCCAACTGCAGGAACACACCCGTGCGGTCTGGCTGTTCGACGCTGCGCAAGGCGGCGAGGCTCTTGGCCAGTTGCTCGCGGGCAGCGAACGAACCGGGATCATTCTGCTCGCGCAAAATGTCATCGGCGCCCTGCACCAACGCCTGAGCACTGCTGATGTCTTGCAGCGCTGACAAGCGCAGGCTGGCCAGACGCAACAAGTGCTCGGCCTCGGCCAGACGCCAGTCTTTGCGGCTCGCCCCCAGCACGGTCTCAAGGCGTTGATTCAAGCGTTGCTGATCGCCTTGCAGTTGCACCACCAACTGACGCTGGTTATCCAGGTCGTTGGCCGAAGGCAACTGGTTGAGCCGCGTCAGCAGTTGCTGCTCGCTTTGTTTGATCGACAGCGTTTGTGCGCCCAGCGCCTGCACTTCTGCCAACTGCTCGGCAGTGCTGGCTTCCAGATGGCGCATCTGCCACACCGCCCAACCGCCGACCGCGATGCCGGCAGCGCCGAGCAACAGCGCGAAGGCGGCCAGACCATTGCCCCGGCGCTCAGGCTTGATGACAGGTTTTTCAACCGGCGCTTCTGGCGCGGGCTGCACGTGTTCTTTTGGCAAGACTGTTTCGCTCACGTATCCATCCTTTGCGTTAGAAAGCAGGTACGGGATGTGCCCGTAGCGCCGCCAGCAAAGCCGCAGCGCTCGCGCCACGGCAATCCACAACGTTTTTGGCCCCGGCATCGCGCGCAATCTGCGCGACGCGAGGGCTTGGAACAAACAATGTCATACCGCTCAGTTGGGGCCAGGCATCACCTGCCAACTGCTGCAAATGTTCAAACCCCTGTCCACTGCTGACCACCAGCGCGTTCAGGCGTTCCGCTTTTATGCGTTCAAGCAGTGTGTGAGCCGGGTAAGACGGCAGCGTTCGGCGATACAGTTCGAGGTAATCGACCTGCGCACCCAACTGGCGCAGATGCTCGGCGAGCATTTCGCGCCCGCCCTCGCCGCGCACGATCAGCACCTTGGGCTCGCTGCACGTCACCGCTTGGGTAAACGCGGGCAACGCCAGCAAGGCCTCGCTGTCATCTGCGGATAAAGGGTAGCTAACATCCAGGCCATGCTCGGCGAGAATCTGCGCAGTGGCGGCACCCACACTGAACCACGGCTGCTCAGGCGCTTGCGGCCAATACTGGCTGACCCACTGCACGCCCAGGCGCGCAGCGGGCTTGCTGACCACGATGACCGCGCAATAGCGGTCCAGGTGGGCGACCATCTCGCGCTGGCTTTGAGTCAATGCCAGCGGTTCGATGGCCAGCAGCGGCAGGCTGCTGCTGAACACACCCACAGTGGCCAGCTCGTTCGCGAGTGCTGCCGACTCCTCAGCGGGTCGGGTCAGCAGCAGGCGCCAACCTGTCACTCGTGACCCGCCTCGCCGTAGACCGCTTTAAGAATCTCACCGGCGCCTTGTGCCAGCAGGTCTTCGGCGACCTGCACACCCAACGCTGTCGCGTCGCTGTGCGGGGCACGTGCTTCGGCGCTCAGCAATGTGCCACCGGCGGGCTCACCGACCAGGCCGCGCAGCCAGATCTGCTCGCCTTCCAGCACGGCATAGCAGGCGATGGGCACTTGGCAGCCGCCATTGAGGTGTTTGTTGAGCGCGCGTTCTGCGGTCACACGCACTGCCGTGTCGGCATGGTGCAGCGGCGCCAGCAACGCGTGAATTTCGTGGTCTGCGCTGCGGCATTCAATGCCCACGGCGCCCTGGCCACCGGCTGGCAGGCTGTCTTCGACACTGATCGCCGAGGTGATGCGGTCTTCAAAGCCCAAGCGGATCAGGCCCGCAGCAGCGAGGATGATGGCGTCGTATTCACCGGCGTCGAGCTTGGCCAGACGCGTGTTGACGTTGCCGCGCAGAAAGCGGATTTCGAGGTCTGGTCGACGGGTCAGCAACTGAGCCTGACGGCGCAGGCTCGACGTGCCGACCACACTGCCGGCCGGCAAGGCTTCGAGGCTGGCAAAGGTATTGGAGACAAAAGCGTCACGCGGGTCTTCGCGCTCGCAAATGCAGAACAGACCGAGGCCTTCAGGGAAGTCCATCGGCACGTCCTTCATGGAGTGCACGGCGATGTCAGCTTCGTTTTCGAGCAGGGCAGTTTCCAGCTCTTTGACGAACAAACCCTTGCCGCCGATTTTCGACAGCGGCGAGTCCAGCAGCTTGTCGCCACGGCTGACCATCGGCACCAGCGTCACCACAAGACCTGGGTGAGCCTGCTCTAAACGGGCTTTGACGTATTCGGCCTGCCACAGAGCCAGGGCGCTTTTACGGGTAGCGATGCGGATTTCGCGAGAGGACATGGATCAATCCGTACTGAAAAGATACGGCTGATAATAACAGCTCAGCCAAAACAGCTTTGACTTGTATCAGAAAGTACGTGGCCGATTAAGCCAAGAGCAGGCCATCCGTTATAGGAGGGCGAATAAATACCGCGTGGGAGCGGGCTTGCTCGCGATGGCATCGACCCTATGATTCAGGCATACCGCGCCGCCTGAATCGCGAGCAAGCCCGCTCCCACCACAATGACCATTTGCCGTGTCAGAGCTGCTGCATCATTTTGCGCACGCCCGCCACGTGGCGGCGGCTCACAATCAGCGCATCGCCATTAAGCCCCTTGAGGAACAGCTGAAAGTGCCCCAGCGGGGTACGTTGCAGGCGTTCGATACGGTCACGCGCTACCAGCGCGTTGCGGTGGATGCGCACAAAGCGTTCACCGAATTCGTCTTCAAGGGCTTTGAGCGGCTCATCGAGCAACACTTCGCCGCCCTCGTGACGCAAGGTCACGTATTTATGGTCAGCGATGAAATAAATCACTTTGTCGATAGGGATGAGTTCAATGCCTTTTCGGGTTCTGGCACTGATGTGGCTGCGTGGCCCGCTGCCCGTTTGCGCGGCAGGCCGAGTCAGGGCCGCCAGTTGCACACGGTTAGGCCGGTGCGCGTCTTTTAAGGCCGCAGTAAGGGCCTCGGCGCTGACCGGCTTGAGCACATAGCTCACACCGCTGTCTTGCAGGGCCTGAACAGAGAACTCGTCAGGCGCTACGCAAAACACCACGGCGGGTGGCAATTCGCGCTCGCATAATTTGGCAGCGACCTGCAAACCGTCGAGGCCCGGCATGTGGATGTCGAGAAGAACGACATCGGGCTTCAGGCTTTCGATCAGGCTCAGAGCCTCTTCGCCATGAGTAGCGGCGGGCTCCAGCGGCGTATAACCCCCAACAGCATTGAGCAAACGGCTCAAGTGCTCTCGGGCCAAGGTTTCGTCATCAACGATCAGGACATTCATATAGCGCTGTATTCCTGCGTGAGTCTCGCACAAGGATAGCGTAGACAGGTGAAGTGACGGCTGTCACAGCGATCCACGCTAAGACTAGCGTGAAGGCCAAAAAGTGCCGCAAGTCGCACAGCAAAATTCACCTGTGTCTGTTGCTCGATTTAATACCGGATGCGTCCAACAAGCTACAAAGACCTGCAAAGACTGCTCCATACGACCAACTGTAGACGGTTGCCAAGACGAATGGGGCCAATCTATACAATTCGTTTCGGTATTTTGTTTATACCTCAAATCCGTTAAAACCTGCCGACCTGCGTCAACGCCTTGAATGGCAACCCTGTTATGATCCGCAGTAACTTTTTATGTACTCCCCCTCAGCCGATTACGAGCGAATCCATGAGCACCGACAAGACCAATCAGTCCTGGGGCGGCCGCTTCAGTGAACCCGTCGACGCCTTCGTTGCGCGCTTCACTGCCTCGGTCACTTTCGACCAGCGCCTTTATCGCCACGACATCATGGGCTCCGTGGCCCACGCCACCATGCTGGCCAAGGTCGGTGTGCTGACCGATGCAGAGCGCGACAGCATCATCGACGGTTTAAAAACCATCCAGAGCGAAATCGAGGCCGGCACTTTTGACTGGCGTGTCGACCTGGAAGACGTGCACATGAACATCGAAGCGCGCCTGACAGACCGCATCGGCGTGACCGGTAAAAAGCTGCACACCGGGCGCAGCCGTAACGACCAGGTCGCTACCGATATTCGCCTGTGGCTGCGTGATGAAATCGACCTCATCCTGGCTGAAATCACACGCCTGCAAAAAGGCCTGCTGGAGCAAGCCGAGCGCGAAGCCGAGACCATCATGCCGGGCTTTACGCACCTGCAAACCGCTCAGCCGGTGACCTTCGGGCATCACATGCTGGCCTGGTTCGAAATGCTCAGCCGCGACTACGAGCGCCTGGTCGACTGCCGTAAACGCACCAACCGCATGCCGCTGGGCAGCGCCGCACTGGCGGGCACCACCTACCCGATCGACCGTGAGCTGACCGCGCAACTGCTGGGCTTTGACGCCGTGGGCGGCAACTCGCTGGACAACGTCTCGGATCGCGATTTCGCCATCGAATTCTGCGCCGCCGCGAGCATTGCGATGATGCACCTGTCGCGCTTCTCCGAAGAGCTGGTGCTGTGGACCAGCGCGCAGTTCCAGTTCATTGATCTGCCTGACCGTTTCTGCACCGGCAGCTCGATCATGCCGCAAAAGAAAAACCCCGACGTGCCAGAGCTGGTACGTGGCAAAAGCGGCCGCGTGTTCGGTGCCCTGATGGGCCTGCTGACCCTGATGAAAGGCCAGCCACTGGCCTACAACAAGGACAACCAGGAAGACAAAGAGCCGCTGTTCGATGCCGCCGACACCCTGCGTGACTCGTTGCGTGCCTTTGCCGACATGATCCCGGCGATCAAGCCCAAGCACGCGATCATGCGTGAAGCGGCGCTGCGCGGTTTCTCGACAGCAACTGACCTGGCCGACTACCTGGTGCGCCGTGGCCTGCCGTTCCGTGACTGCCACGAAATCGTTGGCCATGCCGTGAAATACGGCGTGGAAACGGGCAAAGACCTGGCCGAAATGAGCCTGGAAGAACTGCGCCAGTTCAGCGATCAAATTGATGACGACGTGTTTGCCGTGTTGACCCTGGAAGGTTCGGTGAATGCCCGTAATCACATTGGCGGCACAGCGCCGGCCCAAGTGAAAGCGGCAGTGATTCGCGGCAAGGCCTTGCTGGCCAGCCGTTAAACACAGCGCTTGTAGGAGCTGCCGCAGGCTGCGATCTTTTGATCTTTATATCAACAGATCGCAGCCTTCGTTCCTCGGCAGCTCCTACAGGTCGGGTGCTTTGGCGCTCTTATTTTTTGCTGCTAATCCACGCCAAAAACTGCGGCATGGCTGCGTCTTTGTCTGCCGCGATGCGTTTAACGTGCGGGTTTTGCTCAAGGTGCTCCAGCAGCGCCTTGGCGCCTGGCAATTCGGCCAGCAGGTCCAGGCCGAAGACTTTCTTGCCCACGCCACAGGCCAAGGTGACGCTGTACAGGAAGTAAATGTCTGCCACGCTCAGGGTCTCGCCCGCAACATAGGGTGCGAATGTTGCGTGACGCGCCAGCGACGCAATGCCGTGCAGCAACTCGGCCTTGGCTTTGGTCTTGATCGCCTCAGGGACTTGCGTGCCGAAGAACGCTTCGGCGTAGCACGCACGGGCGGGCAACTCGATGTACAACTCGATTTCTTTGGCGATGGCCAATACTCGGGCACGCTCAAAGGGATCGGTCGGCAGCAGTTTGGGGCCCGGCTGGGTCTGTTCGATGTAGTCGAGGATCACGCTGGTTTCGTTGACGTAGCCCTGCTCGACGCCCAATACCGGCACTTTGCCGCAAGGGCTGACTACCAGCGCCTCTGGGGTTTTGCCAGCAAAAAACGCGACCTCTTCAAACGGCAGGCCCTTTTCCAGCAGCGCCAGCTTGACCATGTTGTAGTAGTTACTGACAGCGAATCCATAAAGCTTGAGCATCACAAAGCCTCCAGGCCATGTTGGGGTTGGCAGCAGCTGTTATAGAGCTTCGCCGCTAAGCTGACCAGCAGCATCATTGCGCTGAATACCGCTAAACTGCCGGCCTTACCTTAAGGAGCCTGCCCATGAGCGAGCCAACTGATATCGACAACGACGAAGAAGAATTCGCCGAATCCACCCTGACCCAGGCGATTGAAAACCAGATCGAAAGCGACAATCCGCCCGCGGCCAAGGCCACCTTCAATAAGCTGACCCTGGTCGGTTATGAGCGCGAAGAGATTTTGAACTTGATGGCCCACGTACTGGCCATCGAGATCGACGCGATGCTCGACGAAGACCGCGCCTTCAACACCGAGTGGTACGAGACAGCCCTTCGCGCACTGCCTGAGCTGCCACCCGAGAAAGCCTGAGGCAGCGCTCAGGTGCGAATGACGGGCGCCCGCTGCCAATCCAGTTCGCTGGCAGGCACCGGGCGGCCAAACCAGTAGCCCTGGCCCAGATCGCACTTGAAGTCGAGCAGGAACTGCGCCTGCTCGATGTGCTCGATGCCTTCGGCGTGCACCTGCAAGCCCATGCTTTGGGACAGGGCAATGACCGCGCGCACAATCGCCACGTCGTCATTGTCTTCCGGCAAGCCTGCGACAAAACCCTGATCAATTTTGAGTTTTTGCACAGGCAGTTGCTTGAGGCGCAGCAGCGATGAAAAGCCGGTGCCAAAGTCATCAATGGCCAGGCGCAACCCCAGCGCACGCAGACGGTGCATCTGCTCCAGCGCCCCTTGAGAATCTTCCATCACCGCGCTTTCCGTGACTTCCAGCTCCAGCAAGGCCGGGTCCAGACCGCTGTCGGTCAACACGGTGGACACCAGCGTATAGAGCTCCGGGCGGGCGAACAGACGGCTGGAGATATTCACCGCCACGAACGACAAATGCACGCCTGCCGATTGCCACTGGCACATCTGCCAACAGGCTTGTTCCAGCACCCAGGCGTCAATTTCGGCTATCAGGCCGGTGCGTTCAGCGATCGGGATAAACTCCCCCGGAGGCACCAGCCCCCGCAGCGGGTGCTCCCAGCGCACCAAAGCTTCAACCCCGATCAGGCGGCTGGTTTTCAGGTCATGCACCGGCTGGTAATACACCCGCAACTCTTGCTGCTCGAGCGCCCGGCGCAAGTCGCTGGCCACCTCGATCCGGTTAAGGGCGTGCACGGTCAGTTCTTCGGTGTACAGCGCGTAGCCTTCGCGGCCCGCACTTTTGGCCTTGAACAGCGCCGAGTCGGCATTGCGCAGCAGTTGCTCGGCGTTCAGCGCATCGCCGGGGAACACGCTGATGCCCACGCTGGCGCTCACAAACAGTTGATGGCCGGTGATCTCAAACGCTGCTTTCATGGCCTCCAGCACTTGCTGCGCCAGTACCTCGGCGCGACTCGCATTTGAGCAATTTTCGATCAGCACGGCGAACTCGTCGCCGCCCAGTCGGGCCACCGTGTAGCCTTTGCCGAACACGCGCTGTAAACGCCCGCTGACCGCCTTGAGCAACAGGTCGCCGACGTTATGCCCAAGGCTGTCGTTAATAATTTTGAAATGATCAAGGTCGATCATCAGCAGCGCGCAGCCTGTCTTGTGGCGCTGCGCAGAGGTCAAGGCTTGCTCGGTACGGTCGGTAAACAGCAGGCGATTGGGCAGGTCTGTGAGCGGGTCATGGTGGACCAGCCGCGCCAGGTCCGTCTGGGATTTTTTAATCGCCGAAATGTCGGTGAACACCGCGACATAGTGGGTGAGCTGGCCTTTTTCGTCGGTGATGGCCCGCACGGTTTGCCACTGCGGGTAGATTTCACCGTTTTTGCGCCGGTTCCAGATCTCGCCGTGCCAGTCGCCGGTTTCTTGCAAGGACTTGAAAACACCCTGGTAAAACTCAAGGTCATGGTGACCGGACTTGAACATGTTGGGCCGTTTACCCAGCACTTCTTCGACCGTATATCCGGTGATTTCAACCAGCGCCCGATTCACATGCACAATTGCACCCGTGCGGTCAGTGACCAGCACCCCTTCTCGGGTGCAGTCAAACACCGCTGCCGCTTGGCGCAGACGCTCGCGATCCTCGCGTTGGCGCTTCAAGCTGGCGCTCCCGCCGAGAAAACTCAACAGTTGGGAGCGAGCGACAAAGATCAGAACGGCGCTGACAAACACCCACACATAGCCATTGATGAGCTGCCAGTGCGCCAACTGCGCCGAGTCGTCCAAAAAACTGCTCAATAAATGATCAGTTATTTGCAGCCAGGCTACCGATAACAACCCGTAAAGCAGGGCTGCACGCAGGGCATTGCGAGAAGAAACCGACATGAGAAAGTTATAACGCCTACAAAAAAATGGGAATTATAGAGTAAGAAACATCCAGCCACTCTTATCTCAAAGGGCGACTGGTTTTAAATGGCTGCATGGTGATAATGCGTGTTGCAATTTATTTCATCTTCCCGAGGGCCAAACAGCCTATGTGGTACAACGGTTTTCTTGACTTGTCAGCCTGGCAACTGGTTGCAGTCACCCTGTTGATGACCCACGTGACCATTATCGGTGTCACGGTTTATCTTCACCGCTACTCAGCTCACCGCTCACTTGAACTCAACGGTGGCCTGAAACACTTCTTCCGCTTCTGGCTGTGGCTGACCACCGCGCAGAACACCCGCGAGTGGACGGCCATTCACCGCAAACACCACGCAAAATGTGAAACCGCCGATGACCCGCACAGCCCGGTCGTTAAAGGGTTATCGACCGTTTTGCGAAAAGGTGCAGAGCTGTATCGCGAAGAAGCACAGAATCCTGAAACGCTACGCATTTACGGCAAAAACTGCCCTGAAGACTGGATCGAGCGCAATCTTTATTCGCGATACAAGCTGCTGGGCGTGGCCTTAATGCTGGTCATTGATTTGCTGCTGTTCGGCGCCATCGGCCTGACCATCTGGGCCGTGCAGATGATGTGGATCCCGGTGTGGGCTGCGGGCGTGGTCAACGGTTTGGGCCATGCGGTCGGTTATCGCAACTTTGAGTGCCGCGATGCCGCGACCAATCTGGTGCCGTGGGGCATCCTCATTGGTGGCGAAGAGCTGCACAACAACCACCACACCTACCCCAACTCGGCCAAGCTGTCGGTCAAGAAGTGGGAGTTCGACCTGGGGTGGGCGTGGATCAAAGTGTTCAGCTTTTTGCGTTTGGCCAAGGTTCAGCGGGTTGCGCCTATCGCCCACCGGGTCGAAGGCAAAGGCAGCCTGGATATGGACACCGCGATGGCGATCCTCAACAACCGGTTCCAGATCATGGCGCAGTACCGCAAGCTGGTGATCGCACCGCTGGTGCAGCAAGAACTGGCCAAGGTCGATCACTCGGTTCGCCACCAGTTCCGCCGGGCCAAGCGCCTGCTGTCGCGTGAAACCAGCTTGCTGGAAGAGCGCCATCACCAGCGTATTGAAACCCTGCTGGAGCACAGCCAATCGCTCAAAGTGATCTATGAAAAGCGTCTGGCGCTGCAACAGATCTGGATCAAGACCAGCACCAATGGTCACGACATGCTGGCGGCGATCAAGGAATGGGTCCATGAGGCGGAAGCCAGCGGGATTCATTCGCTGCGCGAATTTGCCAAACAGCTGAAAACCTACTCGCTGCGCCCTGCGGCGGTTTAAGAGCGGTTGCGGGCAGCGACTACCACGGTAGTCGCTGACGAAGCATGAGGCTGCGATGGGTTGCGAAGCGACCCAAAACAGCGGTCCTGCGGCCCGCATCGCAGCCTTCGTGCCTCGTCAGCGGCTACAGATTTGCCAAGGTTAGACGGTGCTTTGCACCTTGCTCATCAGGCGTGACAGTTCTGCCGTGCCTACCCGCAGCAAACGCGCGGTCTTGCTGCTGGCCAGCGCATCCAGGCCTTCTTCTGATTCCAGCACCGCCAACTGCCCGGCCAGGTTCATGACCAGCGCCTCTCGCGAGTACACCCCGCCTCCCAGGTGATACACCGCCGCGATCAACTCGCGCAGCTCCAGCGGCAAGCGCCAGCGTGTGCGCAACGCAGAGCCGTAGGCGGCCCCAAACTCGGCCAGGGACTCGTCAATCACCTGCGTGTCCAGCTCGCCCCCCGCCTGCTGCCATTCTTGCAAACAGCGCAGCACCGCCAGATCACCCAGGCGGTACAGCAAACCCGCACAGTAGCAGCGCTGCTGATCGAGGTTGAGCATGCCTGCCAAGGTGCGACCGTACTCTGCCGCGCGCAACGACACCGCCCACTGGTGCTCGGCGTAATCGGCCAGACGCGGGTCGTTCAGTTGCGCGCTGTGCTTGAGCGTCAGCCCTTGCACCAGGTTCATGCTTTGCGCCGGGCCCAGCCGCTGCAAGGCGTGGGTCAGCGTCTGGGCGGGCCGCGCAAGGTGCTGCGCAGCGCTATTGGCCGCGGCAATCAGCACGGCGGTAATTTGCGGGTCTTTGCACACTTCATCTTCCAGCGCCGCCAGGTTGAGGCCGTCAGGGCTGAGGCTGCGCTTGACCGCTGCACGTGCGTCGATCCACAGCGGCGCGCCATCCGAGGACGCCCGGCGCTGTGTCAGAAAACGTTTAAGGGTCATGCCGGGCGTCAGTGACGGCACGTCACACAGCACCTCTTGCCCCGCGCTCAGTAACAGCCCCTGCAGACGCTTGGTCAGACCGCTCAGGTCCAGTGGTTTAGTCAGGTAGGCGGTGGGCGCCAACGGCAAGGCTTCGCGTACGCTGGCGCTGTCATTGCGGCTGCTGACTAAAATAAACGGCAAGGCCGGGCTGCGACGACGTTGGCGCACACTGCGCAACATATCCAGCCCGCTGACACCGGGCAGGTCCCGGTCTGAAATCACCAGGTCATAACTTTTTTGGCTCAGCAGCAAGAGTGCCTGCTGCCCTTCACCGCACACATCCAACTGCGCGTCACACCGAACACTCAGCACCACTTGCTTGAGTAGATCCCGGGACCACGGATCGGCCTCGGCAATCAATACGCTCGGTACAACGGTTAAATCTACAACGGCCATTCAATCTGCTCCCAGCGCAATGCCTGCACCTTAGACAATGGCAACGCATGGATACAGAAAAATCACATGTCTGAATCGCTTAAACCAAAAAAAACCGCCGAAGCGGTTTTTTTTGTCTATCGAGTCACACCTTCACGGCGGGCTTACGCCAGCTCAGCGAAGCACTCTTCGATAATGGCCAGGCCTTTGTCCAGCAGTTCGTCTGGAGCGGTCAACGGCACCAGAACACGCAGAACGTTGCCGTACGGGCCGCACGACAGCAGGATCAGACCTTTCTCACGCGCCTTAGCGACGACTTGAGCCACGGCTGCTGCGTTTGGCTTGTGTGCGTCGCCGCCTTCGAACAGCTCGACCGCGATCATGGCGCCCAGCGCACGAACGTCGCCGATCACCGGGTACTTGGCCTGGATAGCCTTTAGGCCAGACACCAGATGCTCGCCCACTGCCTTGGAACGGTCCAGCAGGTGCTCTTCTTCAAACACCTCCAGCACCGCCAGTGCCGCCGCACACGCGATCGGGCTACCGGCGTAGGTGCCGCCCAGGCCGCCTGGAGCGATAGCGTCCATCAGCTCGGCCTTGCCGCACACGCCCGCCAGCGGGAAGCCGCCAGCGATGGATTTAGCGAAGGTGGTCAGGTCAGCCGCAACACCCATTTGTTCCATGGCGAAGAAGGTGCCGGTACGACCCGCGCCTGTTTGTACTTCGTCAGCGATCAGCAGGATGCCGTGCTTGTCGCACAGTTCACGCAGGCGAGCCATGAACGCTTTCGGCGCCACGTAGAAACCACCTTCGCCCTGAACTGGCTCGATGATGATGGCAGCGATGTCTTTAGGCTCGGCATCGTTTTTGAAGATGCGTTCGATGCTGGCGATGGAGTCGTCAACGCTGATGCCATGCAGCTCGCACGGGTACAGAGCGCGGAAGATACCGCCTGGCATCAGGCCCATGCCGGCCGAGTAAGGCACGACTTTACCGGTCAGGCCCAGGGTCATCATGGTACGGCCGTGGTAAGCGCCGGTGAACGCGATCACCCCAGCACGGCCAGTGGCTGCGCGGGCAACCTTGATGGCGTTTTCAACGGCTTCCGAACCGGTGGTCACCAGCAGGGTCTTCTTGTCGAAGTTGCCTGGGACCTTGGCGTTGATTTTTTCGCACAGCTCTACGTACGGCTCGTAAGCCAGTACCTGGAAGCAGGTGTGGGTCAGCTTGGTCAGTTGCTCTTGCACGGCGGCAATGATTTTCGGGTGCAGGTGACCGGTGTTTAGTACCGCGATACCGCCCGCGAAGTCGATGAACTCACGACCTTCAACGTCGGTTACGGTCGCGTTTTTTGCCGACTCGGCAAAAATCGGGTGGATCTGGCCAACGCCGCGAGGGACAGCGGCTTCACGGCGTTTCATCAAAGATGCGTTGGTCTTGTTGCTCATGGTGTTCCTCATTCGCCGTTTATCTAACGGCGTGGTTCAAGGCTGACGCGCCTGGGTAGCACCGATGCCAGCATGCGATGATCGACTGGCATGGCGCGCCCGGCCACAAAAATTAACAGTTTGAAACACAGAGGGAGCATCGCTCTCGTGCCCCTTCTGCTGAACCACCCGCCGAGTTAAATACTCAGGCAGAGATATTTGATTTCCAGGTAGTCTTCGATGCCGTACTTGGAGCCTTCGCGGCCCAGGCCCGACGCCTTGATGCCGCCAAAAGGCGCGACTTCGTTGGAAATGAGACCGGTGTTAACGCCGACCATGCCGTATTCCAGTGCTTCTGCAACACGGAAAACGCGGCTCATGTCACGCGCATAGAAGTACGACGCCAGACCGAACTCGGTGTCGTTGGCCATCTCGATCACTTCGGCTTCGTCTTTAAAACGGAACAGCGGTGCCAGCGGGCCGAAGGTTTCTTCTTTGGCCACGGCAGCGTTTTTCGGCACGTTGACCAGAATGGTCGGCTCAAAGAAGCTGCCTTCCAGGCTGTTGCCGCCTGCCAGCAGGGTTGCGCCTTTGCTCAGTGCATCCGCGATGTGTTCTTTGACTTTTGCCACCGCCTTGTCATCGATCAGCGGGCCGGTGGTGGTGCCTTCTTCCAGACCGTTACCGATTTTGAGCTTGGCCACAGCCGCTTTGAGTTTTTCAGCGAACGCGTCGTACACGCCGTCCTGAATGTACAGGCGGTTAGCGCACACGCAGGTCTGGCCGTTGTTGCGGTACTTGGAGATGATCGCGCCTTCGACGGCCTTATCCAGGTCAGCGTCGTCAAACACGATGAACGGCGCGTTGCCGCCCAGTTCCAGAGAAACTTTTTTGATGTCCTTGGCGCATTCGGCCATCAGTTGACGACCGATTTCGGTCGAACCGGTGAAGGACAGCTTGCGCACGATCGGGTTGCTGGTCAGCTCGCCGCCGATGTCGCCAGCGCTGCCCGTCACAACGCTCAACACGCCTTTTGGAATGCCGGCACGGTGCGCCAGCTCAACCAGTGCCAACGCGGAGAACGGGGTTTGCGAAGCGGGCTTGATCACCATGGTGCAACCTGCGGCCAGTGCCGGGCCTGCTTTACGGGTGATCATGGCGGCCGGGAAGTTCCACGGCGTAATGGCAGCGGTCACACCGATCGGTTGTTTGATCACGATCAGGCGCTTGTCAGGCTGGTGGCCTGGGATCACGTCGCCATAGACGCGCTTGGCTTCTTCAGCGAACCACTCGATGAACGAAGCGGCGTAAGCGATTTCGCCCTTGGCTTCAGCCAGTGGCTTGCCTTGCTCCAGGGTCATGAGACGGCCCAGGTCGTCCTGGTTTTCAATCAACAGCTCAAACCAGCGACGCAGTTTGCCTGCACGCTCTTTAGCGGTCAGTGCACGCCAGGCTGGCAACGCCTTGTCTGCGGCTTCAATCGCACGACGGGTTTCAGCCGCGCCCATTTTTGGCACGGAACCGATGATTTCGCCCGTGGCCGGGTTGTTAACCTTGATCGTCTGACCACCGTCCGCATCGACCCAAGCACCATCGATATAGGCTTGTTGGCGGAACAGTTGTGCGTCTTTGAGCTGCATGTTGGCTTTCCTTAACAGCACCGCACAGAGGCGGGGCGAATTATTGATAAAAGAAAGGCGCCATAGAAGGCTGCCGTCAGGAAGTCATTCACTGCCAAAGTACTTAAAGGCCGCACAAAGAATAAGCCGTGCGATTCAGCACTCAGACAAGAGCGTTTGAAATCTCAAACGAATCCTAGGGTCAACAGGGGTAAAGGACAATAGGCTGTTCGAAAAAAAGAACAAACGGCCTGATTTCACCCTTTTCTCACCTAGTCCTCATTAATACCCCATAACGCACAAAGAAACACCCGACGAATCAGCGGCATGGACGGGCGACACGCAGATGAGTATCATGGCGCCCGCGTTGCACCAGTAGCTCAGCTGGATAGAGTACTGCCCTCCGAAGGCAGGGGTCGTGGGTTCGAATCCCGCCTGGTGCGCCATCTTTTCTTTGATTGATCGTTTTTTAAGAAAACGATTCTTCAATCCGCTTCAAATCCTGCGTACCCCAAAACCTCAATCACCTGCACTTGAAGTGGCCGATGAGTGCTGCCTGAAAAACTCGTTTCTGCCCAGCTTCCTTGCACATGCCCGTCTTATCGCTGCCAGACGGGCTCAGCACGCAGTGCGAATGTCTAGAAATGTCTAGCTAATGAGTGTTAGACATTTTCCGTCATCCATTTAAAACACCACTAAGCCATTGATTTATAAAGACTAAAAACCATTCTCCAGGCTGACTGAGAACCTGCTGAATGTCTAAGAGCACGGCTTATTCGTCTAAATTTATCTTTTCAATCAAATGAGTTTTCGCCATACCACCGGACATTCTTTGCCTGCGCCAAAAACTCGCCCTAGGATCGGAAAATGTCTACCCATCAGACTTTAGACATTTGCCAAAGCTTACCCTTGGGTTCGATAACCCCTTGTTTCTTCAAGGCTTGCAGCAGGTTCTTGATCTTGTGGGCTTTCTGCTGACTGTTTAAAACATCCGGCAGTTTGTCTACGAGCAGCTTATCGATATCAGCGCGTTTGGCCGTGCCGAATTTCTCGATCAACTGACTGATCAAGCGTTTGTAATGCTCATCATCGAAGCCACGATTGAGGATGTACTGCGCCTTGTCATCGCTATGCCGCGCAACTTGGGCGGAAATATGGAAATTAGGTTTCCGGCCCTCGATCAGCCCCTGCGCCTTGAGGTGACGAACCTGCGTATCACTCAGTGATTTCTGTTTCTGCACGCGGTCCAGCAGGATGATGTCGTCCAGCGCCAGATTAGGCAGCTCGGCCAGCTTGCGGGCATAACTGATATTCAAAACACGCCCAGTGATTGTCACCTGCACGCGGTTTTGCTCCAGTTGGTATTCCGGCAGTGGGAAGAAACGGTTCTTCTGGATCATAAACATCTTGCGGATGCCGCTGCCGATGGTGTCAATCATGTTCAAGTTGACCATGGCATCGGTAAGGAAACGGTTGCGGTAGCGACTTTCCGGCGCGTCGGCCTGGATTACCTGCTCGACCGATCCGGGAATAAAAGCTCCGGGATTGCTAAAGCACAGCCGGCCGTCTTCGAACTCCACCACCGAGACCTTGCCACCCAGCTCGTAGTCTTGGTGGGCAATAGCATTATTCAGGGCCTCGCGAATGATAAAAGGGTCGTACTGGTCGACCTCCTCGGGGAACAGCGAGCCTTCCGACATATAGCGGTATTTCAGGTTGCGGATCTTGCGGTAAAGCTCATCGGCGCTGACCAGCAGCGGGCAGGAGAAGTGCTGGTAGTCGCGTTCCAGGCCGTCGCGGTCCTTGAGAATCCAGCTCAGAGTGGGCGACGCAGGATTAACTCTGTGCGCCGCCTCCGGCTTACCCAGCAGCAGAATAGCGGTACGGGTAATGCTCCCCTGAATGGTCAGCTTGGCCTTATTGAGAAATGCCTCGTCACTCCAAGTTGGCAGTTCAGCCGCCCTCTTGGGGTGCTTGGTGGCATATTCGCGGCGAGCCAAAGCGATAGCCTCGGCACTCAAATCATCCAGACTTGCGCCGGGACAAATGCCCGCACTCCAGTCTTGCAGACGATTCTGACCACGGATGCGTTCTATCTCATCAAGCGACAGCGGCCCGAGGGATTCGCCGTCGCGGCCGTAGTAATGCCCTTCCCACGTCACCGGCAGACCTTGAGGGGCAGCAGGAATCTCGAGCAACAACACGCGGCCATCTGCATGTTGAACGGTGTAAATGTCGATAAAGGTGAGCCGCTGGCTGACCTTGTCGGCCACTTCCTTCTTTAGCGACTGCAGATCTTTGAACGCCAAGCGAAACTGTGTGCCCACTACACGCTGATTATCCTTTACACCAAACACCAGCCAGGCACTCTGCACGCCCTTCAGGTTGGCCTCGTTACTCAGGGCACAGAAGTATTTACCGAGCTTGGCGAAGTCATAGCCGTTCTTGGCCTCCTTAAACTCCACCACCTCACTTTCACCGTTGCCCTCAAGCAAACGCTGCAGTTGCTGCTGGGCATCCATCACGCCACCTCCCTGTCCGGAGCACCGCCTCCACCACGCCCAGCACCAGGACCTGGTCGATAACTGAGCGATTGTTTACGAGTCAAGGGACGCATCTTAACCAATGCAGCCGCGCTTTGGGCGGTAGAGATAAAGCAAAGGGTTTCCCGTCCCCTTCTGGACTTGGTTACGGTGCGTGCTTGCATTTAGAGGCACTCAGCAACGATCAAAATGCCTATACAGCATTGCCCTCCAAAGGCAGGGGTCGTGGGTTCGAATCCCGCCTGGTGCGCCATCTTTTCTTTGTATTGAGCCTTTCTACGGCTCAGCCGACTCAACCCCCGAATCGGCCACTTCCAAATCACTCTCTTCCTTGTCAGCCGGAGCCGGTAGCTCCAGTACGTTTGTGCGCGTCAGGTACGGTACTTTGCCGGAAGGCACCAGGGTGGCGGCGGCTTCCAGGTGGATGTCTTGATCGTCGAAGAAGATGTGCGGGTTGAAGGCGGTGAGTACTTTGGCTTTGCCGACGCCGCCGAGGAAGAAGGCTTCGTCGACGTAGACGCCCCAAGCGCGCAGGGTGTTGATGACGCGCATTTCTGAGGGGGAATTGCGCGCGGTCACGATGGCGATTCGGATGGGGGAGTCTTTGCTGCCGGTGGGCAGGCGTTCTTGCAGGCTGGCCAATTTTTTTAACAGGCTGGCGTAGGGGCCTTCTTCCATGGGGGTGTGTTGCAGCGCATCTTCTTGCGCCTGGAAGGCGACCAAACCTTTGGTTTTGTATACCAGTTCGCTGGCGTCGGAGAACAGGACGGCGTCGCCGTCGAAGGCGATGCGCACTTGGCCTTCGGGGATTTGCGGGGCGTTGGCCGGGGGTGCGGTGAGGATCGCTGCGGCGCATTGTCTGGAGTCGATGACCTTTTGCGCATCTTCGACGTTGGTGGTCAAAAACAGGTCCACATCGAAAGCATCGATGTAATCGGCCACTGACTCGCCGCCGGTGAAGGCCGAGCGGGTGATTGCCAGTTGGTCGTGACGTATGGTTTTAAGCACGCGGATGCCGGTGTCCGGGCTGTTGCGGGACATGACCACCACTTCGACCAGCGGCGCTTGGTCGTCGCTTTTGCGATGCTGGTTCAGGTCCAGCAGGGCTTTGACCAGGTAGTACCCCGTGCCGGGTTTCAGCAGTTCGTTTTCACGCTCTTGCATGTAGCGGCGGTAGTTGGGGATCGCGCTCTCAGGGTCGGTTTCGAGGCCTTCCTTGAACATTTGGTCAGATTCGCTCATGTCGAACAGCGCGGTAGCGGAAATCCCGACGACCAAGGTGTTGCTCAAATCAAATGCCATGGGGACTTCCTTTATGCCGCTGCGCGCTTGCTGAGGCTGCGAGGATAGTCGATTTAGTGCTGTTCATCTGTAGGAGCGAGCTTGTCTCGCGATCTTTTGATCGTTTAAAAGATCGCGAGGCAAGCTCGCTCCTACAGGGCCGGGGTGGGTTAGAGGTCGTGCAGGCACAGGTCGTCGATGACGGCTTTGCCCATGTCGCACAGGTAGTGCGAGGCCCAGGCATGGCGTTCGCCGTCGTGTTCCAAAGCAGCATCAAGGGCCAGCTTTTTGGCGCAGAACAGTAAGGCCGAGACTTGTTCTAGCGCTTGGCGCAGCGGGATATCCGGGTTTACACGAAACAGTTGATGGTCGTCTGCGCCGCAAGGGCCGAAGGTCACGACGCCAAGGGTTTTGATCGGGGAAGAGGTGGTCATTGGATATGTTCCTAATTGGGTTAATGACTGTCTCTTTTGTTTCCAGGCAAAAGGCGACAGCCGTACGCAGGCTGGAAAACCGGGACAATTAGGAAACCCGGCAGGTCCGAAGACCTCCCGCGCACAGCCGTCATAACATGAAGACTGACGCACAAAGCCGCCAACTCCCTATAGGGTGAATGGCGCTCAAGCGCGTAATTGTTACCCGGGTTTCCAGGCCCGACCACTGTTTATTTCAGTGACGGTGCACATTACCCCTGCCCTCAACGCCAAGAAGCCATCCATTGCCGCACTTCACGTAGGAGGGTGCGCTTTTCTGTGCCCGCCTCTCAAACTGCACGCTGTAGAAATCCTTCAAGCCTAAGTCTGTCTGCCTACAGACAATGCCGACCAAAATGATCGACGCTATCCAGATTCGCAGCAGGTGGCGGACTTTGGTGGCGGTGTGGAGTTGATCTGGACGCCCGCGATAAACCCTCAGGACACGCTCGGGATTCCACCGCTGAAAGGTGCGCCGCACACTCCGCAGATATGGATCTACCCGCCGACAAAAGCCGCTGACGCGCTGATCGTTAATCTGATTTATCCACCGGACTACAAAGACTTCATTTTGGTGTTCCCGGCTGACTCGGGTGTGGCGCCACTTTATGTTGTGTTGAGTGTGCCGGGGCATGGGTATCACCCAGCGCCCAATGCTTTGCCCGCTTATCCAGATGCCAAAGTTGCACCGGCCAAGACTTTTACGCTGGAAAGTCTCAGACGGCAGAATACTTGAATGGGATTACCAGCACGGCGCGGTAGAAATGTACGACAAACGCGGCAATCACTTGGGAGAGTTCAATGCAAACACCGGTGAACAAACGAAACCCGCCAAACCCACCAGGAAAGTTGAACCATGAATCATTCTGTTTTGATTTTCGATAAGACCACAGAAGAGCTAATAAACGAAGTGGCTATCCCTGGCGCGCATGCTGAACAGCTCAAAGCGCTCATGGGATGGGCTTCGGATGAAGAGGCAATCTATGAGTACGCCCTCACCCCAGCGCAAGTGCGGGCTATCCAAACATGGGTAGAGAGCACACTGGAAACCCCGAACGGTCTCTATCAGTTGTCTTGCTCAGCGTAAAAACTGTAGGAGCGAGCTTGTCTCGCGATCTTTTCAAGGTCAAAAGATCGCGAGGCAAGCTCGCTCCTACCGTGGGTGGGGTTAGGTGAATAGTTTGCTCAGGCAGGTGAGTTTTTTCTTGTAGGAACGCCGGGCTTCGAGGGCTTGGTCGAGGGTGACGCTGACGAAGCGGGCCTTTTGGTTGGGTTGCATTTGGCCGATCAGGTCGAGGTCGGCGCTGATGACGGTGCCGATCATGGCGTAGCCACCACCCGAGACGGCGTCGCGGTGCAAAACGATGGGTTCGAGCCCGGCAGGGACCTGGATTGAGCCAATCGGGTAGCAGCTGTCGACGATGTTGGACGGGTCGGAACCGGCGCCAAACGGTTGCTCGCGCGGCTGGAAGCTCAAGGCGCTGCCACCCTTGAAGCGGTAGCCAATGCGATCGGCCTCGGAGCCGACGGTCCAGGGTTCGGCGAAGAAGCTGTGCGCGGCGGCTTCGCTGAGGCGCTCGTAGTACAGGCCCGGGACGACCCGCAGGGTGATTTCGCCACCAATGGCCTGGCGTAAGGCCATGGGCAAGCTGGCCCCGGCGCGGCCCTTGCCG